>NZ_CALAYQ010000212.1:0-15825 GCF_937894855.1 uncultured Zoogloea sp. | reverse complement strand
ACGTCAAGGCCAACTCCGGCGGCTACGGCAAGTACCGCGGCGGCTGCGGCTTCGAGACCCTGCGCATGGTCTGGAACGCCCAGGACTGGACGATGTTCTTCATGGGCAACGGCTTCATGAACAGCGACTGGGGCCTGATGGGCGGCTACCCGTCGGCCACCGGCTATCGCTTCGAGGCCCACAAGACCGGGCTCGAGAAGCGCATCGCCATCGGCGACTCCCTGCCCCTGGGCGCCGACCTCGACCCGAGCAACCCGGACTACGAGCGCCACCTGGACGCCACCGCCACCGTGAAGCGCGACAAGCAGTGCATCACCACCGAAGACTGCTACGCCAACCACGACCTCTACCTCAACTACCTGCGCGGCGGCCCCGGCTTCGGCGATCCCCTCGACCGCGAGCCGAAGGCCATCGAGGCCGACCTCAACCAGCAGTTCCTGCTGCCCGAGTACGCCCGCAAGGTGTATGGCGCGGTGTTCAGCCAGGACGCCAAGGGCGTGTTCACCGTCGATGCGGCCGCCACCCAGGCCCGCCGCGCCGAGATCCGCCGGGAGCGCCTCGCCCGCGCCCTGCCGACCCGCGAATGGATGAAGGAAGAACGCGAGCGGATCATCAACAAGCACGCCGCCACCCAGGTGCAGCACATGTTCGCCACCAGCTTCGCACTCTCGGAGAAGTTCACCAACCAGTTCAAGGCGTTCTGGAACCTGCCGGCCGACTGGCAGCTGCTGGAAGAAGAGCTGGGCGTGCCCTCCTACGGCGCCAAGCACCGCATGGACCTGTCGCTGCTGCCGGACGTCACCACCGTCGTCCAGGTCGAAGAGTAATCACCGCATCCAAGGAGCCAGACAAATGACTACCTACACCAACGAACAGGTCGCCCACCTCGTCGAGGGCACGCTCGACTGGGAAACCACCCTCCGCATGCTGTCCATGCCCAAGGATCAGGGCCGCTTCGAGCAGTACCTCAGCGCCCTGCAGGCCAAGGTGAATTTTCCGGATCGCATCGTCCTGCCCCTGGGCCCGCACCTCTACATCGTGCAGTCCGCCAAGACCAAGGAATGGGTCACCCAGTGCGACTGCGGCCACGTATTCGGCGACTACCGCGAAAACTGGAAGCTGAACGCCGCCATCTACGTGCGCGACACCGAGGAGGCGATGACCGAGGTCTACCCGAAGCTGATGGCGCCCGACACCCAGTGGCAGGCCTACCGTGAGTACTACTGCCCCACCTGCGGAACCATGCACGACGTGGAAGCCCCGACCCCGTGGTACCCGGTGATCCACGACTTCGAGCCCGACATCGAAGCCTTCTACAAGGACTGGCTGGGCCTCCCGGTGCCCGAGCGCGCCTGATCCGGGCTGACGGTGCCCCCTCGGGCACCGCCTGACGAGTTCTCTCTTCTTTAACGGGGTACGGCCCACGCCGCACCCCGTCTTTTTTCCAGACGGAGCCCCCAGTGAACGCCCCACTTACCGCCACCGGCGTCCGTTTCGCCGACACCGCCCTGGCCCAGTTCCTCAGCACCAACCGCTACGCGAGCCTCGACGAATTGCGTGAGACGGCCACCGCCGACCCCCGACGCTTCTGGCACGAAGTCGTCACCGCCCTCGGCATCCAGTGGGCCAGGCCGTGGACCGAGATCCTCGACCTCGCCGACGGCCCCATGTGGCCGCGCTGGTTCGTCGGCGCGCGCATCGACCTCTACGACAACCTCGTCGGCCGTGTCGCCCGGGAAGACCCGGAGCGCCCCGCCCTGCGCTGGGAGGCCGACGACGGTCGCACCCGGACCCACACCTACGCCGAGCTCGACCGGGAAGCCCGCCGCCTCGCCGCTGGCCTCGCCGGGCTCGGCATCCAGGCCGGCGATCGGGTCGCCCTCTATCTGCCCATGTGCCCCGAGGCGGTCGTCGCGATGCTCGCCACCACCCGCCTCGGCGCCATCGTCGTACCGCTGTTCTCGGGCTACGGACCGGATTCGGTGGCCAGCCGGTTGCAGGACGCGGGCGCCAGCCTGCTCATCTGTGCCGATTCATTTCAACGTCGCGGCAAATCTGTACCTATGCTCGACGACGCCCGCGCCGCCGTCGCCCGCTGCCCGACGGTGCGCAACCTGCTGGTCGTCACCCGGGGCGAATCCCCCGCCGCCACCCCACCGGACGGCAGCCACTGGCACACCGTGGATTACCAGCAACTCATCGCCCACGTACCCACCACCCAGGGCCCGGCAATCCACCCGGCCGACACGCCGCTGATGCTCATCTACACCTCCGGCACCACCGGCAAGCCCAAGGGCGTGCTGCACACCCACACCGGCTTTCCCATCAAGTCGGCACAAGATCAACTGATGGCCTTCGACCTCAAGCCCCGCGACACCCTCATGTGGGTCACCGACATGGGCTGGATGATGGGGCCGTGGCTGGTCTTCGGCGGGCTCTTGCGCGGCGCCACGCTGGTACTCTTCGAGGGCACGCCGGACTACCCCGGCCCGGATCGCCTGTGGGATCTGGTACGCCGCCACGGCGTCACCCACCTGGGCCTGTCGCCCACCCTCGTCCGCCTGCTGATGGCCGCCGGCCCCGCCGCGCTGCCGGGGCAGCTCCCCGACAGCCTGCGCGTCTTCGGCTCCACCGGCGAGCCCTGGAACGAAGGCCCGTGGCGCTGGCTTTACGACACCGTCGGCCAGGGCCGCCGCCCGATCATCAACTACTCCGGCGGCACCGAGATCGGCGGCGGCATCCTCGCCTGCTTCCCCGGCCTGCCCCAGAAGCCCTGCGCCTTCGCCGGCCCGATCCCCGGCATCGCGGCGGACGTCACCACTGCCGACGGCCAGGCCGCCAACGGCGAGGTGGGCGAGCTGGTGATCCGCGCCCCGTGGCCCGGCATGGCCGCCGGCTTCTGGCAGGACGACGCCCGCTACATCGACAGCTACTGGTCGCGCCTGCCCGGCGTGTGGGTACATGGCGACTGGGCGCAGGTGGACGCCGACGGCCACTGGTACATCCACGGCCGCAGCGACGACACCCTCAAGATCGCCGGCAAGCGCGTCGGCCCGGCGGAGTACGAATCGGCGCTGGTAGGCCATCCGCTGGTCACCGAGGCCGTCGCCGTGGGCGTGCCCGATCCGGTCAAGGGCGAGACCGCGGTGTGCTTCGTCACGGTGGCCGACGCCCGCCGGCTCGCCGGTCGGCCCTGGCCCGAGTGGGAACACGAGCTCGCCGACCACGTGGGCACCCAGCTGGGCAAGCCACTGCGCCCGGCCCGGGTGCACCTCACCCGCAGCCTGCCCAAGACCCGCAACGGCAAGATCCTGCGCCGGCTGGTGCGCAGCGCCTACCTGGGCCAGCCGCCGGGCGACACTACCTCGCTGGAATCGCCCGACGCGCTGGACCACATCCGCCACTGCCGTCCCGGCGCCTAGCAGCCCGTCCGACCGTCCGAAAATCGGACGCTTCCCCCGTCCGACCGTCCGATTTCCGGACGGTCGGACGGGCCGGACACCCGCCGTGCACGCGGCAGATCCGCCTGTACCGCGGTCTTCGGGCATTGCAGAAAAATGGCATCCCATTTGCTAATCTGTAACCTGACCGGCACAGACCGGTCATGCCCGGGTCGGTCGAGCAAGCCACACCACAACAAACGCCGCTGCCTCCATCGGACGCAGCCCCCGCCCGGCGCCACCAAAGGAGGATGACATGAACGAATCCCGTGTCGGAGGCTGCCTTGTTCTCCGATCCCTGTAACGACCGCGCGGTGATGACCGCCTGGGAATCCTTCCTCAAGGGAGACGACGGCCGCTGCAACACCCTGCGCAGCCTGGTGGACCGCTCCTGGCGCCGCTGCCAGCAGGCGCGGGTCGACCCGGATCGCCAGCACGCCCCGCCGCCCATCGCCGACCACGCCCTGCACGACCTCATCCAGACCAACGGCGACCTGCTCGAAGCCAGCGCCCCGGTGATGGCCTGCGCCCGGGATTTCCTCTCCGAAACCGGCACCATGATGCTGCTGGCCGACACCCGGTGCACCATCCTCACGATGGAGGGCGACCCGGCGACGATGGACACCGCCAGCTCCATCCAGCTCGTCCCCGGCGTGAGCTGGGCCGAGCGCCTGTGCGGCACCAACGCCATCGGCACCGCGCTGGCCGTCGGGCAGCCGGTGCAGATCCACTCTTCCGAGCACTACTGCGCCGGCATCAAGCGCTGGACCTGTTCCGCCGCGGTCATCCGCCACCCGCAGGATGGCGAAATCCTCGGCGTGATCGACGTCTCCGGCCTCTCCGAAACCTACAGCCGGCAGAGCCTGGCCCTCGCCGTCACCACCGCCAGCCGCATCGAGAACCGCCTCGCCACCCGGGAGATGGAGCTGCGCTACCGCCTCCTCGAAGGCACGATGGACCGCTGGAGCGCCTGCGCCGGCGACGGGCTGGTGCTCTTCGACCGGCGCGGCTGGCCAGTCAAGATCAACGAATACGCGGCCGCCGCCATTGCCGCCCGGGGCGGGGATCTCAATGTCGCGGCGCCCGCCCGGCTGCCGGTGATGGCCCTCACCCACGGCAACCCCAGCGCGCCCATCGGCCCGCTGCCCGCCTGGATGAGCGACGACTGGCTGGTGCCGGTGATGAGCAAGGGGCAGCACATCGGCACCCTGCTGGTCATGCCCGTGCCCCGCAGCGGGCGGCCCACTCCCCGCCCTGAAGCCGTAGCCGCCAGGCCGGCAGCCCCGCGGCCGCGCAACTTCGCCTCCATCGTCAGCCACCACCCGCCGCTCCTCGCCGCCGTAGACAAGGCACGCCAGCTGGCGCGCTCGCGGGTGCCGGTGCTGCTGCTGGGCGAGACCGGCGTCGGCAAGGAGGAGTTCGCCCGCGGCATCCACGAAGCCAGCCCCAGCGCCGGCGGCACCTACGTGGCGCTCAACTGCGGCGGGCTATCCCGCGACCTGCTCGCCAGCGAACTCTTCGGTTACGCCGAGGGCGCCTTCACCGGCGCCCGCAAGGGCGGGCTGATGGGCAAGATCGAGGCGGCCGACGGCGGCACCCTGTTCCTCGACGAGATCGGCGAGATGCCCCTCGACCTGCAGCCCCACCTGCTGCGCGTGCTTGAAGAAGGCGAGCTCTACCGCCTCGGCGAAAACACCCCGCGCAAGGTGAATTTCCGTCTCGTCGCCGCCACCCACCGCAACCTCCGCGAGGAGGTCGCCGCCGGCCGTTTCCGGATGGACCTGTACTACCGCGTCGCGGTCACCACCCTGCACCTGCCGCCGCTGCGGGAACGCAGCGAAGACATCGTGCCCCTCGCCGACCTGTTCCTCGAACGCTTCACCACCGCCCACCACACCGGCCCGCGCACCCTCGGCCCCGGTGTGCTCGAAAGGCTGCAGGCCTACGCCTGGCCGGGCAACGTGCGCGAACTGCGCAACGCCATCGAAAGCATGGTGCTGATGAGCAGCACCCCGGTCATCGGCATCAATGCGCTGCCACCCGAACTCGCTGGCTGCTCCGGTGAAGTGTCCGCCGACAACACAACCGGTCCGCAGCCCAAGGCAGCGCCCGCGGTGTGCAGCATGGCCGAAGGCGAGCTGGAGCTGATCCGCCGCGCCATCGCCGCCACCGGCGGCAACCTCACCGGCGCGGCGCGGCAGCTGGGGGTCGCCAAGAGCACGCTGTACCTCAAGCTCAAGCGCTACGGCCTTGAACCGGATCGCCAGCGGGTGCGCGCGCCGGTCTGAGGCCCACGCCGAAAAGCATCGCGCTCGGACATCGGCCGGTCTAAAATCCGGCCGATGTCCGATTTGCGCAGTCCTGCTCCATCGCGCCGCCTGTTGTTCGCCCTGGCGGTTTCCGTCGCCGCGCACGCGCTCGTCCTGCTGCTTCACGTCGAAAAGCCCGAAACACCGCCCCAGCCCGCCCTGCAGGCACGCCTCGCGCCCGCCGCCGCAGCACCCAAGGCCGACGTCCGTCCCCCTGCGCCGGCGCCCCGGCCCAAAGCAAAACCTACCGCCAAGCCCACGCCGACCCCCGACAGGCCGCGCATCCTCACCGCCCGCAAGCCCTCCACCACAACGCAGCGCGCGGCCGAGTCAACGCCCAAATGGACGGTCGCCCAGAAAGAGGAAATGGACAGTTTCCTCGACGAACTCGCCACCGAAGCCAAGGCCCGCCCCACCCCACCCAAGCCAGACCTGGCCGAGCGCTCCCTCGGCATGGCCCGCGAGATCGCCCGTGAAAGTGCCCGCGAGGGTGCACGGGAAAGCCGCCGTCACCGGGACGACCCGTTCGACCTCATCGAGCGCATCCCCAACAGCCCGCCCATCGACCCCTTCAGCCTCGAGTTCTACCTGGACTCCCTGGTCAAGAAGCTCAACCGCAGCGCCAGCTTCGTGAAGAACGACCCCCGCGCCCGGGGCATTCAGCCGGCCTCGGTGGAGGTGCGCCTCAATCCGGACGGCAGCCTGAAGAGCTTCATCGTCGTGCGCAGCGGCGACCAGCAGGAAGAGATCGCCTTCGTGAAGTCGGTGGTCAATCAGGCCGCGCCCTTCTCGGCCTTCCCGCCGGACATCGCCAAGTCGGCCCGCTCCCTCGCGCTGATGATCTGCATCCAGCCGCCCAGCCTGGGCGGCGGCGGCTTCGGCTTCACCCGAAAATCCGGCAGCGGCTGCTAGCGCCGGCCACCCCGAAGTGCGTATGCTGCAAGCCTGAAGATCGCGCCGAAGCCGGCGCCGTTTCGAGGAGTGCACGCCATGCCCGTCCTTCTCGCCCTCGACCAGGGCACCAGCAGCAGCCGCGCCATCGTCTTCGACGAATCGGGCACCGCCCTTGCCATGGCTCAGCAGGAATTCCACCAGTCCTACCCCCAGCCCGGCTGGGTCGAGCACGACGCTCTCGAGATCTGGCACACCCAGCTCGACTGCGCCCGCCGCGCCCTGGCCAGCGCCGGCCTCAGCGCCCGCGACGTGGCCGCCATCGGCATCGCCAACCAGCGTGAAACCACCGTGCTGTGGGATCGCCGCAGCGGCCAGCCCATCGCCCCCGCCATCGTCTGGCAGGACCGCCGCACCGTGCCCGCCTGCGAAGCCCTGCGCACCGCCGGCCACGCGGCGCTGATCCGCGTGCGCAGCGGGCTGGAGCTTGACGCGTACTTTTCCGCCACCAAGCTCGCCTGGCTGCTCGATCACATCCCCGACGCCCGCCGCCGGGCCGAAGCTGGCGAGCTCGCCTTCGGCACCATCGACAGCTGGCTTGTTTGGCAGCTTACCGGCGGAAGGCGCCACGTCACCGACCCCAGCAATGCCTCGCGCACGATGCTCTTCGACATCCACCGCCAGTGCTGGGACGACGCACTCCTAGCGCTGTTCGACATCCCCCGCGCCCTGCTCCCCGAGGTCGTACCCACCAGCGCCGTGATCGGCGAGACCGATCCCGCACTGTTCGGCGCAGCGATCCCCATCGGCGGCCTGGCCGGCGACCAGCAGGCCGCCACCTTCGGCCAGGCCTGCCACGCGCCGGGCAGCGCCAAGAACACCTACGGCACCGGCTGCTTCCTGATGCTCAACACCGGCACCCAGCCCGTCACGTCCACCAACCGCCTGCTGACCACCCTCGGCTGGCAGCTTGGCTGCAATGCGCCAGCCACCTACATGCTGGAAGGCAGCGTCTTCATCGGCGGCGCGGTGGTGCGCTGGCTGCGGGACGGGCTGGGAATCATCCAGCAAACCGACGACGTGGAAGCCCTCGCTGCAAGCGTGCCCGACACGAACGGCGCGGTGCTGGTGCCCGCCTTCGCCGGGCTCGGCGCCCCGTACTGGGACGGCACCGCCCGCGGCGCGCTGGTCGGGCTCACCGCCGGCGTCACCCGCGCCCACCTCGCCCGCGCGGCGCTGGACGCCATCGCGCTACAGACGGTCGATCTGGTGGACGCCATGAACCGCGACGGTGCCGGCCCCCTGGCCGAACTGCGCGCCGACGGCGGCGCTGCCCGCAACAACCTGCTGCTGCAAACCCAGGCCGACCTGCTGGGCGTGCCGGTGATCCGCCCGCGCCAGATCGAGACCACCGCCCTCGGCGCCGCGTATTTTGCCGGCCTCGCGGTGGGCGTCTGGCAAAGCCCCGCCGAGCTTGCGGCCCACTGGCGGGCCGAGCGCATCTTCGAGCCCGCCCGCAGCGACGACTGGCGCCACCCCCGGCTGGCCGAATGGCACCGGGCCGTCGAGCGCAGCCGCGACTGGGCCACCGGCTGACCCGCCATGCGCCGCCCCGCCCTGCTCGCCCATCTGCGCACCACGCCCTGCTGGGACGTGCTGGTGATCGGCGGCGGCGCCACCGGACTGGGCTGCGCGGTGGATGCCGCCGCCCGCGGCCATCTCACCCTGCTCCTCGAAGCCCATGACTTTGCCAAGGGCACCAGCTCCCGCTCCACCAAGCTGATCCACGGCGGCGTGCGCTACCTCGCCCAGGGGCGGATCGGCCTCGTCCGTGAAGCCCTGGCCGAACGCTCGATCCTCCTCGCCAACGCGCCTCACCTCGTCCATCCCCAACGCTTCGTGGTGCCGGTGTATCGCCAGTGGGACAGGCTGATGCTCGGCGTCGGGCTCACCGCCTACGACTGGCTCGCCGGGCGGCACAGCCTGGGCCCCAGCCGGCTGCTGTCGCCCGCCGACACCCTCGCCGCACTGCCCGGCGTGCGTCGCGAGGGCCTCGTCGGTGGCATCGCCTACCAGGATGCCCGCTTCGACGACGCGCGCCTCGCCATCAGCCTGATGCGCACGGTGTTCGACCTGGGCGGGCTGGCGCTCAACTACCTGCCCGTCACGGGCCTGCGCCACGCGGCCGGCCGGATAAGCGGCGTCGACGCCCGGGACGCCGAAACCGGCGAAGTCTTCGCCATCGAGGCCAAGGCCATCATCAACGCCGCCGGCGTGTGGGCCGACGAAGTGCGCCGTCTCGACAACCCCGAGTCGCCCGCCCAACTCGCCCCGAGCCAGGGCGCCCATCTGGTGATCGACCGGGATTTCCTCCCCGCCGACACCGCGCTGCTGATCCCCCAGACCCCCGACGGCCGCGTGCTGTTTGCCATCCCCTGGCAGGGCAAGGTGCTGCTCGGCACCACCGACACCCCGCGCCGCGATACCCCACTGGAGCCCCTGCCCCTCGACGAGGAAGTCGACTTCATCCTCGCCACCGCCGGCCGCTACCTGAGCCGCCCGCCCACCCGGGCCGATGTGCGCAGCGGCTTTGCCGGGCTGCGCCCGCTGATCGGCGCGGACCAGAACGGCAGCACCGCCGCGCTGTCGCGGGAGCACGTGATCCGCACCTCACCCACCGGGCTGGTGTCGGTGGCGGGCGGCAAATGGACGACCTACCGGCACATGGCACGGCAGATCGTCGATCAGGCCGAAGCCGTCGCCCGGCTGCCCCGCCGCCCGAGCCCCACCGCGACCCTGCACCTCCACGGCGCCACCGCCGACCCGACCGACGACGTGCTCGGCACCGATCGTCCGCTGGCCGACGCCCTGCCGGGCGCTGGCGTGAGCCTCCACCCGCGCCTCACGCTCACCGAAGCCGAGCTCCGCCACGCGGTACGCTTCGAGCTGGCGCGGGACGTGGAGGACATCCTCGCCCGCCGTCACCGCGCCCTCTTCATCGACGCCCGGGCCGCCATCGAAGCCGCCGAGGCGGTGGCCGCAATCGTCGCCGACGAGCTCGGCTGGAGCGACGAACGCCGTCGTGAACGTACAAAAGCCTTCCACCAGCTGGCAGAAGGCTTTTGCGTGAAACAGGCTGTTGCGTGAAACCCGGCCGCTGACTGCAACAATCAGCGCGGGATTGTTGCCAGATCAGCAACAATCCCGGTCGATCAGCCCAGCTCGGCGATGCGCTTGGCGATGTGCTCCAGCGCCTCCTCCACCTGGTCGATCAGGATCAGGCACAGGTCGCCAGCGGCGAGCTTGGCCAGCGCGGTGTCGATGGCCAGGAACTCGCCACGGATCTCGCACACATCACGGGTGCGCGGCGCGCCTTCGAGGCCTTCGCGGAGCAGCGCCAGCACCTCGCCGTCGGCCCGGCCGCGCTGGCATTCGTCCTGGTACAGCACCACGTCGTCGAACACCTTGCCGAGTATGCGGGTCTGCTCGCGGATGTCCTCGTCGCGGCGGTCGCCCGCACCGCTGATGACCACCGAGCGGCGCTTGGCCGGCATACTCTCGACGGCCTGCACCAGCGCCAGGATCGCGTCCGGATTGTGGCCGTAGTCGGCGATCAGCGTGGCGCCCTTGTAGTCGAACACGTTGAAGCGGCCCGGCGCGGTGGCGGCGTCGTTCACGAAAGTCGCCATGCCCTTGCGGATGGTCTCCACATCCAGGCCCAGCGCCCAGCCGGCTGCCAGCGAGGCCATCGCGTTCTCGATCTGGAAGCTGATGGTGCCGTTGCGGGTGATCGGAATGCCCGCCAGCGACACGCGGAACTTCTCGCCACCTTCAAAGGCCACGATGTCGCCGCCATCCACGAACACCACCTTGCGCCCCTGGGCGCGGTGGGTGGCGAGCACGTGATTAGCCGGATCGACCGCGAAGAACATCACCGAGCCCGGGCAGGCGCCGGCCATCTTGACGACCATCGGGTCGGCCGCGTTGAGCACCGCGGTGCCATGGGGCGCCACGTTCTGGACGATCACGCGCTTCACCACGGCGAGGTCTTCCACCGTGCTGATGTAGGACAGGCCCAGGTGGTCACCCATGCCGATGTTGGTCACCACCGCCACGTCGCAGCGGTCGAAGGCGAGGCCCTCGCGGAGCACGCCGCCGCGGGCGGTTTCGAACACCGCGGCGTCCACATCCGGGTGCAGCAGGATGTTGCGGGCGCTGCGCGGGCCGGAGCAGTCACCGGTGTCGATGCGCCGCTTGCCCACGTACACGCCGTCCGAGTTGGTCATGCCCACGGTGTTGCCGGCCACGCCCAGCAGGTGGGCGGTGAGGCGCACGGTGGTCGTCTTGCCGTTGGTGCCGGCAACGGCCACCACCGGAATACGGCCGTTCTCGCCGGGCTTGAACATGTTGGCGATGATGGCCTCGCCCACCGGACGCCCCTTGCCGAAGGACGGCTGGAGGTGCATCCGCAGGCCCGGCGCGGCATTGCATTCGACGATGCCGCCGCTCTGGGCTTCGAGGGGTTCGAGCACGTTCTCGCACACCACATCCACGCCACAGATGTCGAGGCCGATGTTCTTGGCCGCGGCGATGGCCCGCTCGGCGACTTCGGGGTGGACGTCGTCGGTCACGTCGGTGGCGGTGCCGCCGGTGGAGAGGTTGGCGTTGTTGCGCAGGATCACCCGCTTGCCCTTGGGCGGCACGGATTCGGCGCTGAAGCCCTGCTTCTCGAGGGTGGCGATGGCGATTTCGTCGAAGCGGATCTTGGTGAGCGAGGTAGCGTGGCCGGTGCCACGGCGCGGATCGGCGTTCACCTTCTCGACCAGCTGGCGGATGGTGAGCCGGCCGTCGCCGATCACCAGCGGCGGCTCGCGGCGGGCCGCGGCGACCAGCTTGTCGCCGATGACGAGGAAGCGGTAATCGTGGCCCGGCAGGTAGCGCTCGACCATCACGTCGTCGCTGATCTCGTAGGCCACCTTGAAGGCGGCCTGGACTTCTTCCTTGGTGCGCAGCTTGACCGCCACGCCCTTGCCCTGGTTGCCGTCGCGGGGCTTGACCACCACCAGCCCGCCAATCTCGCGGGCGGCGAGCCAGGCGTCTTCGGCGTCATTGACCGAGCGGCCCAGCGGCACCGGCACGCCGGCGGCGCGCAGCAGGGTCTTGGTGAGCTCCTTGTCCTGGGCGATGGCTTCGGCCACGGCGCTGGTCAGGTCGGTTTCGGCGGCCTGGATGCGGCGCTGCTTGCTGCCCCAGCCAAACTGCACGAGGCTGCCTTCGGTCAGGCGGCGGTACGGGATGCCCCGGGCCACCGCAGCCTGGACGATGGAGCCCGTGGAGGGGCCGAGGCGCACGTCCTCGTCGAGCTCCTGCAGGCGGGCCAGCGCGCCAGCCAGATCGAACACGCCGTCTTCGGTGGCGGCGGCGCTGATGAGCTCCATTGCCAGCTCGAAGGCGAGTCGGCCGACCTTCTCTTCGGTGTATTCCACCACGACCTGATACACGCCCTTCTCGAGAGTGGCGGCAGTGCGGCTGAAGGTTACCGGGCAACCAGCGCAGGCCTGCAGGCCGAGGGCGGCGAGCTCCAGCGCCTGGGCCATGGAGATCGAGCCCTGATGGCCGTCGGTCTCGAGGAAACCCATTTCGGGGAAAAGGTTGCGCAGGCGCGGCTCATAGCCGGGGATGGAATCGATGTCACGTTCGCTTTCGGTGCACGACACGATGGCTTCGATCGCGGTGTGCCGGCTCCACAGGTTGGGGCCGCGCAGCGCACGGATGCGGGAAACTTCCATGGATGACTGTCCTTGTCTCTTTGTTCTGGCGGCCGCCATGCCGACGGCCGCGTATCTCGTATGCCCGGCCGGGTTCAGTCGGCGCGCAGCGGTGCGGTCGGGTCGTAGGGCTTGACGCCGGCGCGGATGATCTCCGGCGCCACGCCCAGCGCCCACGCGCCGGCCACCGCACCCAGCAGGTTGGACAGCACGCCCGGCTTCTCGCCAGCACCGTTCGCCAGCATGGCGATCCGGGCCAGACGGGCCACCGGCGCTTCGTCGGCGCCCGTGGCGAGGACGATCGCGCCGTCCTTCACGAACACCGCGCGCTTGCCTTCGGCGCGGGCAGCGACGATGGCTTCGTTGTTGCCATCCACCCCGTAGAAGATCACCTCGCCGTCGGACAGCGGGGCCATCTCGACCACCGCCGGGTCTTCGGCGTTGAGCACCGCGACACCATAGGACAGCACCAGATCGACCTGGGTGCGGAAGACGTTCCAGACCTTCTCGGCGGAGTCGATGTAGAACTCGCCGAAATGCATCTCGGGATCAACGTTGGTGACCACGCCCACCAGGCAGCGGTCGTACACCGTGCCGTCGGACAGGATGCTGCGGCAGCTGTTCTCGAACACCGCGGCCTCGACCGAGCGGTTCATCAGCACACGCTCGGCGGCGTCCCAGTTGGTGCCTTCGGGGGTTTCGACCTGACGGCCATCGAGGAACACGCCCTCGCTGCACGCAAGACCGGTGTACTGGCCCGACAGGCGCAGCAGGTGGGCGATCAGGCGAGCGACCGGGGTCTTGCCGCGGCTGCCGGTGACACCGACCACCGGGATGCGCGAGTCCTCGTCCTTCTCGAACAGGTGCGCGACGATGGCCTCGCCCACCGGGCGCGGCTGGCCGACGGCCGGCTTGATGTGCATCAGCAGGCCCGGGCCGGCGTTGACTTCGACGATGGCGCCGCGCTGCTGGTCCAGCGGCTTGGAGATGTCCTCGCAGACCAGATCGATGCCGGCGATGTCGAGCCCGACGATGCGCGCGGCCAGACAGGCCAGCTCGGCGGTGTCGGGGTGCACCTCGTCGGTCACGTCGAAGGCCATGTTGCTGGTGCGGACGATCATCACCTCGTGGCCTTCGGGCGGCACCGAGCTGCCGGTGAAGCCCTGGCGCTCGACTTCCATCTTCGCGGCCGGGAAGCGATCCAGGCTGATCACGTACAGCGGGAACTCGTGCTCCACGCCGCGGCGCGGATCGGTGTTGATCTGGGTTTCGATGAGCTCGTCGATGGTTGACTTGCCGTCGCCGATCACCGACACGGCCTCACCCATGTTAGCGGCGACCATCTTGCCGCCCACCACCAGGATGCGGTGCTCGGTGCCCCTGATGAAGCGCTCGACCATCACCTCGGAACCCTCGGCGGCGGCCAGCGGGAAGGCCGCGGCGACCTCTTCGGCGGTCATGATGTTGGTGAACACGCCGCGGGCGTGGTTGCCGTCGGTGGGCTTGACCACCACCGGGTAGCCGATGTCCTCGGCCGCAGAGATGGCTTCCTCGACGCTGGCGACCACCTCGCCCTCCGGCACCGGCACGCCGCAGGAGGACAGCAGGGTCTTGGTGAGATCCTTCTCGCTGGCGATGCTCTCGGCGATGGCCGGGGTGCGGTCGGTCTCGGCGGTCCAGATGCGGCGCTGGCGGGCGCCGTAGCCCAGCTGCACGAGGTTGGCCTCGGCCAGCAGACGGATGTAGGGGATGCGGCGGTTCTTGTCGGCCGCGGCTTCAACGATGCAGCGGGTGCTGGGGCCGAGCATGTAGTCGTCCACCAGGTCACGCAGCTTGGCCACTGCGGCGTCCACGTCGTAGGGGCGATCCTCGATGGCGGCCATCAGCAGGTCGCGGCCCATGTTGAGGGCGGCCAGCGACACGTCCTTCTGCCAGGCACGGATGACGACCTTGTAAACACCGCGCTCGGAGGTCTCGCGGGCCTTGCCGAAGCCGCCGGACATCCCGGCGAGGTTCTGCAGTTCGAGGGTGACGTGTTCGAGGATGTGACCGGGCCAGGTGCCGTCGTGCAGGCGTTTGACGAAGCCACCCCGCTCGCCGATGCTGCAGCGGTGTTCGATCAGCGTCGGCAACATCGTGGTGAGACGGTCGGGCAGACCGGGGATGACGTTGGACGGGCAATCTTCCAGGTCGTGGATATCGACCCATGCTTCAAGAACCGAGCGGTAGGTCCAGATGTTCGGCCCGCGCAGGTGGAGGATATTGAGGAAGTCGATCGTTTTGTTGGTCATGGGCAAGGTGTGGAGATAACGAACGTGCAGGCTGGGCTTTCAAATTCGGGCCTGATCCGGGCATAACGCAGCAAGGGCTCGCCGGATTACCGACCGCAAAAATATTCGCAACGTGAGGCAGCCACGCCCCGATGCGGGTATACGCGCTTGTAACGAGTCAGTAAACTTCGCTCGCAATTTTGCCCTACGCTGGCCGTTTGCTGTGGCCTTATCGCGTCCCCCAAGATGAATTCCGAGTCCTCCCCCCACGTTCACGCCGCTCCCGCCTATTCCGACTACCTGGGGCCCGCCGTACCCGACGCGTGGCGCCCCCGCCTCGACGCCGCCCTGGCGCCGGACGAGAAGGTGCTCGCCAGCCTCGCCCTTGATCTCGACACCCGCCTGCAGTTTCGCAGCGGCCTCCTCGCGCTCACCTCGAAGCGGCTCCTCGGCTGGGATCACGAGACGCAGGACTGGCGCTCCTGGGAATTCCGCGATGGCATGATGCTGCGTCACCGGGATCAGGCCGGCGTCGCCAGCCTCGACCTGATCGACGCCACCGCAAAACTCGACGGCTGGCGCTTCACCCTGGCCCTCGATCCGGCAGCCCACAACCTGGCCGACCGCTTCAAGGCCCAGCTCGAATGCGTGCTGGCCGGCCGCCAGCCCGCCCCGCCCGAGCCCCTCACCTGCCCCACCTGCGACGCACCGCTGCCCCCGGGCACCGACGAATGCCCCACCTGCGCCCGAGAGATCCACACCCCGCCGTCCACCTGGACGCTGCTGCGCCTGTGGCGCTTCGCCCGGCCGTACAAGGGCCAGCTGCTGGCCGGTTTCATCCTCACCCTGCTGTCCACCGGCGCCACGCTGGTGCCGCCCTACCTCACCATGCCGCTGATGGACGAGGTGCTGATCCCCTTCCAGAACGGCGTTCCCATCGACACCCACAAGGTCATGATGCTGCTCGGCGGCCTGTTCGCCGCCGCGCTGGTGGCCTGGAGCCTCGGCTGGGCCAAGACCTACATCCTCGCCCTGGCCAGCGAACGCATCGGCGCCGACCTGCGCATCACTACCTATGAGCACCTCCAGGGCCTGTCGCTCGAATACTTCGGCGGCAAGCGCACCGGCGACCTGATGTCGCGGATCG
>NZ_CALAYQ010000211.1:0-7255 GCF_937894855.1 uncultured Zoogloea sp. | reverse complement strand
AAGGATATGCACACCGTCGCCGAGAAGTCCGGCATCCAGTTCTGATCTTCACGGCCTCGCCAGCGTGTCTGGCGGGGCCGCTGACCATTCATACGATCCATGTCCACAATCCAACAAACCTTCAAGCGGCTGGCCGGCGAAGGGCGCAAGGCGCTCATCCCGTTCATCACTGCCGGCGATCCTGCACCCGAAATGACCTTGCCGCTGATGCAGGCCCTCGTGGCCGGCGGCGCCGACATCATCGAACTGGGTGTTCCCTTCTCCGATCCGATGGCCGACGGCCCGACCATCCAGCGCGCCTCCGAGCGGGCCCTGGCGGCGGGCATGAGCACCCGCAAGGTGCTTGATATGGTTCGCGCCTTCCGCGCCACCGGCGACCAGACGCCCGTCGTGCTGATGGGCTACGCCAACCCGATCGAGGCGATGGGCCTGGAAGCCTTTGCCAAGGCGGCATCCGAAGCCGGCGTCGATGGCGTGCTGGTGGTCGATTATCCGCCCGAGGAGTGCGTCACCTTTGCCGAGGTCTGCCGCGCCGCCGGGCTTGATCCGGTCTTCCTGCTGGCACCCACCTCAACCGAACAGCGTTTCGCCGACGTGGCGGCGGTGGGCAGTGGCTACATCTATTACGTCTCGCTCAAGGGCGTGACGGGCTCGGCTACCCTTGATCTGGACGAGGTTGCCCTGCGCATCCCGGTGATCCGCGAGAAGGTCGGCATGCCAGTGGGCGTGGGCTTTGGCATCCGTGATGCGGCCACCGCAGCGCGCATCGCCAGCCTCGCCGACGCCGTGGTGATCGGCAGCCGGATCATCGAGGAAATCGAACAGAGCAGCCGCGAAGAAGCCCCGGCGAAGGTCACCGCCTTCCTGCGCGGTATCCGCACGGCCATGGACAACGCAGGAGAGCGCTGATGAGCTGGTTGAAGAAACTGCTGCCGCCGAAGATCAAGCGTGACGCGCCATCGGGCCGCAAGGCGATCCCTGAAGGCCTGTGGAGCAAGTGCCCGGCCTGTGAGGCGGTGCTCTACCGTTCCGACCTCGAGAGCAACCTCAATGTCTGCCCGAAGTGCGGCCATCACCAGCGCATCCGGGCCCGCCAGCGGATCGAGCTGCTGCTCGATCCGGAAGGCCAGTTCGAGATCGGCGCCGAAGTCGTGCCGATCGATCCGCTCAAGTTCAAGGATTTCAAGCGTTATCCGGATCGGCTTGCCGCTGCGAATGCCGATTCCGAAGAGTCCGACGCCCTCGTGGTGGTGCAGGGCGCCATCAAGACCGTGCCGGTGGTGATCGCCTGCTTCGAGTTCGAGTTCCTTGGTGGTTCGATGGGCTCGGTGGTTGGCGAGCGTTTCATCCGTGGCGTGAAGGCTGCGGTCGAGCAGCGCCTGCCTTTCATCTGCGTGACCGCTTCGGGCGGCGCGCGGATGCAGGAGGGCCTGTTCTCGCTTATGCAGATGGCCAAGACCACCGCCGGCATCACCCTACTGTCGGAGCGCAAGCTGCCCTTCATCACCTTGCTCACCGACCCGACCATGGGCGGTGTGTCGGCCAGTTTCGCCTTCATGGGCGATCTGGTGATTGGCGAACCCGGCGCCCTGATCGGCTTTGCCGGCCCTCGTGTGATCGAGCAAACCGTGCGTGAAACGCTGCCCCCGGGCTTCCAGCGCTCCGAGTTCCTCCTCGAGAAGGGCGCCATCGACATGATCATCGACCGTCGCGAACTGCGTGACCGTCTCGCCGAACTCCTCACCCTGCTGACGCGACAAGCGTCTGTCCGCTCCGCCGCCTGACATGCAGTTGCCCGAAACACTCGATGGCTGGCTGGGTCTCCTCGAGGCCCGCCACGGCCAGGCGATCCAGCTCGGTCTGGATCGCGTGCGCACCGTTCGTGATGCGCTGAATCTTCCGCAAACCTGCCCGGTGTTCATCATCGGCGGCACCAACGGCAAGGGCTCGACCTGCGCGCTGCTCGAAGCCGTGCTGCTCGCGGCTGGCAAGCGGGTTGGGCTATACACCTCGCCGCATCTGCTGCGCTACAACGAGCGCGTCCGCATTGACGGCCGCGACGTCAGCGACGCGGTGCTGGTCGATGCCTTTGCCGAAGTCGAACGCGCCCGGGGCGACACGCCGCTCACCTATTTCGAGCACGGCACCCTGGCTGCCTGGGCTGCTTTCAGCCATGCCGGCCTCGACGCGATCATCCTCGAGGTGGGGCTGGGCGGCCGGCTGGATGCGGTCAACGTGTTCGAGCCCGACTGCTCCATCGTCACCAGCGTGGCCATGGATCACATGGATTTCCTCGGCGACACCCGCGAGGCCATCGGTTTCGAGAAGGCGGGGATCTTCCGTCCCGGCAAGCCGGCAATCTGCAGTGATCCCATGCCGCCCCAGTCCCTCATCGATCACGCCGAAGCCATTGGCGCGAAGCTTCAGGTGAGCGGTCGCGACTTCGGATTTGCCGGGGATCAGAATCAATGGGCCTTCTGGACGGCCGGTGGCAGCCGCCGTGGCGGACTCGCCTATCCGGCGTTGCGGGGCACCAACCAGCTCCTCAATGCAGCGGCGGTGATGGCCGCCTGTGAGGCCGTTCGCGACATCCTGCCGGTTCCGATGCAGGCCATCCGCCAGGGTTTCATGCTGGTGGAGCTGCCGGGGCGCTTCCAGGTCATGCCGGGGCGTCCGGCGGTGGTCTTCGACGTCGCCCACAATCCCCAGGCCGCTGGCGTGCTCAACGAGAACCTTGCGAGCATGGGCTTCTTCCCGGAAACCTGGGCGGTGCTCGGCATGCTGGGCGACAAGGACGTGGCGGGTGTGGTGCGTCTGCTGCGTGATCGGGTCGACCACTGGCTGCTGGCCACGCTGCCTGGTCCGCGCGGTCTCCCGGCCGCCCGGCTCGCCGAAATCCTGCGGGAAGTCGGCGTGAATGGCGACATCGCCGAATATCCGTCGCCCGCAAGTGCGTACGAGGTCGCAGCGGGTCGCGCGGCCGAGGGTGATAGAATCGTGATCTTTGGCTCCTTCCTGACCGTGGCGGACGTTATGGCCGCCAGGAAGTCGCCGCAATAGGTGTTGCAGCAAGAATGGCCGACAACGATTCCCAGATCGACCTGAAAAAACGTGCCCGGCGCCGCCTGGTGGGTTCCGCCGCGCTGGCGCTGGCTGCAGCCATCGTGTTGCCGATGGTCATGGACCACGAGCCGCGTCCGCCTTCGCAGGACGTTCAGATCCGCATTCCCAGCCAGGAAGGCAGCAACTTCACGTCCCGCGTGATCGCTGGAAAGGCGCCCGCGCCCAGCCAGCCGGTGGCTGGCGTGATTGCCGAGGAGAGCACCGAGCCGGTGGTTGAAGAGAAGCCCCAGACCGGCCGCAAGTCCGAGCCGGAGGCGGGCAGCCCTGTCTTCAAGCCGGGCGAGGAGCTCATTCCGCCGCCGCGCAAGGTCGAGCCGTCCAAGGCCGAAATCGTCCGGCCCGAGCCCAGAAAGCCGGAGCCGAAGCCCGAAGCTAAACCCGAGCCCAAGAAGCCCGAACCGCCGAAGCCTGATCCCAAGCAAAAGGAAAAGGAACAGAAGGAACGGGAGCGCGAGAAGGCCCAGGCCGATGCCGAGCGCGCCAAAGCGCTGCTGATGGGTGCAAATCCCAAGGACGAGGCGGTCAAGCCTCACGTGCTGTCCCTCGGTGCCTATCGCGAGGCGGGCAACGTGGCCCAGTTGCGCGCAAAGCTCAAGGCCGAGGGCTATCCTTCTTACGTCGAAACCGTGGGTGACAAGGTGCGCGTTCGCGCGGGCCCGTTCCCGAACAAGGCTGCGGCCGACAAGGCGGCTGCGCGCATCCAGAAGATTCTGGGCGTGCAGGCATCCGTGGCGGCCAAGTAGCCCTGGACGTGACACGCCTTGACCGGACTGGATTACGCGTTCATCGGCCTCGTCGGCCTGTCTGCATTGCTGGGTTTCTGGCGGGGGCTGATCTCCGAGATCGTCGCGCTGGGCGCCTGGCTGCTGGCTTTCATGGTGGCGAAGTCCTTCATGCCCGAGCTTCAGCCGCTGGTGGCGAACTGGGTGAAGGAGCCGCTGCTGCAGGGGCCGGTGGCATTTCTGCTCATTTTTGTTGTCGTACTCATTCTTGTGGCGATCCTGCGCTGGATGCTGAGCGAACTGATTCGCGCAGCCGGCCTCGGGATTGCCGACCGTTTCCTCGGGGCGTGCTTCGGCGCGGTGAGGGGCGGTCTGATCGTGTTTGCAATGGCGTTGCTCGTCGGCATCGGCGGCTTCGCAAAGGAAGCGTGGTGGCGGGAGGCCAGCCTGTCGGCGCCCCTCGAGACCGCCGTGACCGCTTCCCGACCCTGGCTCCCTGAGCCGTTGGCAAAAAGACTTCGATACCGATAGGTGGTTTGAAATGTGTGGGATTCTGGGCGTAGTAGCGACGACACCCGTCAATCAGCTTCTTTATGACGGCCTGCAGGTGCTTCAGCACCGCGGGCAGGACGCCGCTGGCATTGCGACTTCGCAGGACGGGCGCTTCCACATGCACAAGGGCTCCGGCCTGGTGCGGGACGTGTTCCGTACCCGCAACATGCGCGATCTGCCCGGCAACTGGGGTATCGCTCACGTGCGCTACCCGACCGCCGGCTCGGCGTCGGCCGCTGCCGAAGCGCAACCTTTCTACGTGAACTCGCCGTTCGGCCTGATGCTGGCCCACAACGGCAACCTCACCAACTCGGAGGAGCTGAAGCGGGAGATGTTCCTGTCGGATCTCCGGCACATCAACACCAATTCCGATTCCGAGGTGCTGCTCAACGTGCTCGCGCACGAGCTGCAGGCCGCCGCCAAGAGCTTCCGCCTGGATGAAGAGACCGTCTTCACCGCGGTGGCTGGCGTGCACCGCCGCTGCCGGGGCGCCTACGCCACCGTGGCGATGATTTCCGGCACCGGCCTCCTGGCCTTCCGCGATCCCTACGGCATCCGCCCGCTGGTGATCGGGCGCAATGACACGCCCAACGGCACCGAGTGGCTGGTAGCCTCCGAGAGCGTTGCCCTCGACGTGATGGGCTTCAAGCTGGTGCGCGACGTGGCGCCGGGTGAGGCGATCCTGATCGACACCGAAGGCCGCTTCCATAGCCGCCAGTGTGCCGGCCACACCGTGCTGGCCCCGTGCATGTTCGAGTTCGTCTATCTGGCCCGTCCCGATTCGCTGATCGACGGCATCTCGGTGTACGACGCGCGGATCAAGATGGGCGAGTTCCTGGCCCACAAGCTGCGCTCCACGATGCCGCACCTGAAGATCGACGTGGTGATCCCGATCCCCGATTCCAGCCGTCCGTCGGCGATGGAAATGGCCCATCACCTGAACGTGCCGTACCGCGAAGGCTTCGTGAAGAACCGCTACATCGGCCGGACCTTCATCATGCCGGGCCAGGAGATCCGCAAGAAATCCGTGCGCCAGAAGCTCAATACCATCCAGCAGGAATTCAAGGGCAAGGCGGTGCTGCTGGTGGATGACTCCATCGTGCGTGGCACCACCAGCCGCGAGATCGTCCAGATGGCCCGCGATGCCGGTGCGACCAAGGTCTATATGGCCTCGGCGGCGCCCCCGGTGCGCTATGCCAACGTGTACGGCATCGACATGCCCAGCAAGAACGAGCTGATCGCCAGCAACCGTACCGAAGAGGAAATCTGCCGCGAAATCGGCGCCGATGCGCTGATCTACCAGGATCTCGACGACCTCAAGGCGGCGGTCCAGGCGATCAACCCGTCCATCTCGATGTTCGAGACCTCCTGTTTCGATGGCTGCTACGTGACCGGCGACGTCACCGACGAATACCTGTCGGGCGTCGAGAACCAGCGCAACGACGCGGCCAGCAAGCCGGTGTCGGAGGACGGTGGCGGTCAGATGGACCTGAACCTCGTTTCCCGGAGCGAAAGTTGAGCATTGACCCGATCCTGGGCCTCGATCCGGACACCCTGGCGATTCGCGCCGGGATCGAGCGCAGCCAGTTCAACGAGCATTCCGAGGCGCTGTATCTCACCTCCAGCTTCGTCTTCAACAGCGCGGCCGAAGCCGCTGCGCGGTTCTCCGGCGCGGAAGAGGGCAACGTCTACGCCCGCTTCACCAACCCGACGGTCACTGCGATGCAGCAACGTCTGGCGGCGCTGGAAGGTGCCGAGGCCTGCATTGCGACGGCTTCCGGCATGGCGGCGATCATGTCTGCGGTGATGGCGCTGCTGTCGTCCGGGGATCACGTGGTCGTGTCCCGCGGGGTTTTTGGTGCCACCCAGCAGCTCTTCGGCAACATCCTGTCGCGTTTCGGCATCACCTCCACCTTCGTGCCCGCCACGGATCTGGACGCCTACCGCGCGGCGGTGACGCCCTCGACGAAGATGTTCTTCATCGAGTCGCCGTCCAACCCGCTCACCGAGCTGGTGGATATTGCCGCAGTGGCGGCCATTGCCCATGAATCGAAGGCGCTGCTGGCGGTGGATAACTGCTTCTGCTCGCCGGCGCTGCAGCAGCCGCTCAAGCTCGGTGCCGATCTGGTGATCCACTCGGCCACCAAGTACCTCGACGGCCAGGGCCGCGTGCTGGGCGGCGCGGTGTGCGGCAGCAAGGTGCTGGTGGACGAGGTGCTGAAGTTCCTGCGTACCGCTGGCCCGTGCATCTCGCCGTTCAACGCGTGGGTGATCCTGAAGGGGCTGGAAACCCTCAAGATTCGCATGGCGGCGCAATCCGCCAGCGCGCTGGAACTGGCCACCTGGCTGGAAGCTCAGCCGCAGGTGGCGCGGGTGTTCTATCCGGGCCTGCCGTCCCACGCCCAGTACGATCTGGCCAAGCGTCAGCAGCGTAGCGGCGGGGCGATCGTCAGCTTCGAGGTGAAGGGCGGTCGCGAAGAAGCCTGGACGGTGGTGGATTCGACTCGTGTCGTCTCGATCACCGCCAACCTGGGTGACACCAAGACGACCCTGACCCATCCGGCGTCCACCACCCACGGCCGGATCTCGTCGGAGGCCCGTGAAGCCTCGGGCATCCGCGAAAGCCTGCTGCGGGTTGCGGTCGGCCTCGAGGCGGTTGAAGACCTGAAGGCCGATCTGGCCCGGGGGCTGGCCAAGCTCGGCGTCTGATCCAGGCGTACGGCCAACGAGAAACGGCGCCCTGTTCGGCGCCGTTTTTCATTTCAGTGACCCGTCCTGAAATAGCTTGACACTTTTTTGCCGTAGCAAGGAAGCGTCAATGGAATCAAAGCACAAGCGGACCCAGCGGGATTACAGCC
>NZ_CALAYQ010000210.1:0-63144 GCF_937894855.1 uncultured Zoogloea sp. | reverse complement strand
CCGCCCTCGGCGCCGAAGTGCGCTGGGCGTCGTGCAACATCTTCAGCACCCAGGATCACGCCGCTGCGGCCATCGCCGCCCAGGGCATCCCGGTGTTCGCCGTGAAGGGCGAGACCCTGGTGGATTACTGGGACTACACCCACCGCATCTTCGAGTGGGCCGACGGCGGCTACTCCAACATGATCCTCGACGACGGCGGCGACGCGACCCTGCTGCTGCACCTGGGCGCCAAGGCCGAGAAGGACATCTCCGTCATCGGCAAGCCCTCGTCCGAAGAAGAAACCATCCTCTTCGCCGCCATCAAGGCCAAGCTGGCCGTGGACCCGACCTGGTACTCCACCCGCCTCGCCCAGATCAAGGGCGTGACCGAGGAGACCACCACCGGCGTGCATCGCCTGTACCAGATGCACCAGCGCGGCGACCTCAAGTTCCCGGCAATCAACGTCAATGACTCGGTCACCAAGTCCAAGTTCGACAACCTCTATGGCTGCCGCGAATCGCTGGTGGACGGCATCAAGCGCGCCACCGACGTGATGATCGCCGGCAAGGTCGCCGTGGTGTGCGGCTACGGCGACGTGGGCAAGGGCTCCGCCCAGGCCCTGCGCGCCCTGTCGGCCCAGGTGTGGATCACCGAGATCGACCCGATCTGCGCCCTGCAGGCCGCGATGGAAGGCTACCGCGTGGTCACCATGGAATACGCCGCCAGCCTGGCCGACATCTTCGTCACCACCACCGGCAACTTCCACGTCATCACCCACGACCACATGGCCGCCATGAAGGATCAGGCCATCGTCTGCAACATCGGCCACTTCGACAACGAGATCGACGTCGCTTCCATCGAGAAGTACCAGTGGGAAGAGATCAAGCCCCAGGTCGATCACGTGATCTTCCCCGACGGCAAGCGGATCATCCTGCTCGCCAAGGGCCGCCTGGTTAACCTCGGCTGCGGCACCGGCCATCCGTCCTACGTGATGTCCAGCTCCTTCGCCAACCAGACCATCGCGCAGATCGAGCTCTTCACCCGCACCGCCGACTACCCGGTGGGCGTCTACACCCTACCCAAGCACCTGGACGAGAAGGTCGCGCGCCTGCAGCTCAAGAAGCTCAACGCCCAGCTCACCGAGCTCACCGACGAGCAGGCCGCCTACATCGGCGTGCCCAAGCAAGGCCCGTACAAGGCCGAGCACTATCGCTATTAAACTTGATTCAAGCCCACTGAGAATCCACAATGGAACCGTAATGATTCCATTGTGGATTAAACCATGCCTGTCACGCTCACCATCAAGAATGTTCCGGACAAACTGGCCGAGCAGCTTCGCTCACTCGCTGCAGCCCATCACCGTTCGCTTCAGGGGGAGTTGATGGCGATCGTCGAAGCCGTCGCGCGCAACGAGGATTCCGCCAAGACGCATCCACTCATCCCACCCGCCTTGGCGGCCAGCCATGGCCTCGCACAGCCCCAAGTGGCCTCGTCCGACGATCTCCTTGATCAACTTGATTCAATCGTGACAGGCAGCCAGTGGGGTCAGGCGCCGATCCTCACGCGGAGCCAGGCCCATGACCGGGCGCTCTCGCGAGAGTTCGACTACCAGTTGCAGGAAGAGCAGGTGCAGTACAAACCATGAGTTCGCCCTACTTCCTCGACACCAACATCCTGATCTACGCAACCTCGCTGGCCAGCGACCACGCCGCCAAGCGCCCCATCGCGCGAAGCTGGGTGGCCCGAACCGACTGGGGCCTGTCCACTCAGGTGTTGATGGAGTTCTACGCCAACGCTCGCCAGCCCCGCCATGGCCTGCTGCCGACAGCGCCCCAGGCTTTTGTCGAAAGCCTCGCCGCCAGACGCCCCGTCCAAGCAGTCGATCGTGAACTGGTGCTCGCGGCCCTCAGTCTGCGTAACCGTTACAACCTTAGCCACTGGGATGCGGCAATCCTTTGCGCCGCAGCACGCCTCGGCGCCCACACCGTCATCAGCGAAGACCTCTCCCACGGGCAGCAATACGACGGCATCACCGTCCACAACCCGTTTGTGGCTTAGCCCCCCAACACGTGATGCACCTTCAACAACGACTCTCGTCGCACGACCAATGAGCAAGCTGGAAGCCACCAAAGAATCCCTGCGGATTCTTTACGAGTCCGATACGCGCCCTTGGGTTGTCGCTTACTCGGGCGGCAAGGACTCGACCGCCGTTCTTCAGCTGGTGTATGAGCTGCTCATGGAAGAGCAAGCTGCTGGCAAATCGGGCAAGCCCGTCTTCGTCGTATCTTCAGACACCGGCGTAGAGGCACCCAACGTCGCTCAGTACGTTTCAAGCACCTTGAGCCAGATTGGTCTTTCCGCCAAAAAGCAACGACTGGATCTGTCGGTCGAGTTGGTTACGCCGGAAGCAGACGAGGAGTTCTGGTCGAAACTCATCGGACTGGGGTACCCCCCCCCAACCCGATGGTTTCGCTGGTGCACCACAAACATGAAGATCAAGCCCTCGCGGAGAGCGATCGACGCGATCACCCGCAAACACGGCAGCGTCATTCTGTTGCTCGGAACACGCAGCAACGAGAGCGTATCCCGAGGCAACGCCATCGCCGCTCGCGAAACCAACCAGCTTGGGTTGAATCGTCACCACGAAATCCCTGATGCGCTGGTTGCAACACCCATTGTGGACTGGACCACCGACGAAGTTTGGGACTATCTCTACTCCTACCCGCCCCCGTGGGGAGGTAGCCACGACTTCATGCTGTCGCTCTACCGCCAAGCCAACGGAGGAGAGTGCCCGGTGGTGCTTGATCTCAATACGCCATCCTGCGGCGGAAGCCGCTTTGGATGTTGGACTTGCACGGTGGTGAAGGAGGATAAGTCGATGCAGGGCTTCATCCACTCCGGGGAGGAGAAGCTGCAACCATTGGCAAATTTTCGCGACTGGCTGAAAGCCATTCGCGAAGATGCCGAACGTCGCTCGCCACTTCGTCGCGACGGCAAGTCAGCCGGCCCTGGCCCGTTCAACCCGAACACGCGGATGGAAATTCTCGAGAAGCTGCTCACGCTGGAACAGGGCGTGGGTTTCCCGCTCATCTCTGATGAAAGCCTGGCCTTCATTCAGAAGACATGGCGCGAAGAGTTCGATTACAGTGACATGGCACGCCAAATCGCAAGTCGTTTCGGCCGGGAGAACGCCATGGACAAACCCTTCACTTGCCTGCAATCCGACGATCCACTACTCGAAGTTTGCGCGCGCGACGCCGATTTCCCGCTAGAGCTCGCGCAACGCCTACTGGAAACCGTAAAAAGCCAATACGCCTACCTCGACCGGTGGGGTGCCAAGACAGAACTGGAACGTGACATTACCGCGCTGATCGAGAAGGACATCGAACAGGCAAAGCTTGCAGACCCCGCCCATGATCTTTGAGGAAATCCGTATCACCAACCTGTTTTCCTACTTTGGACAACAGGTCTTCGAGTTGCCCACTCCGACGGCAGAGCGGCCGTTGGTCCTGATCTCGGGGCGTAATGGCTTCGGCAAGACCAGTTTCATCAATAGCGTGAAACTGCTGTTTCTGGGAACCAGCGCAGACATGTTGCAGCGGGTCATCGATGGCACCAAGCTTCGCCCTAACAGTTATTTGCTCGGGCATGGCAAGGAGTGGCGCGGCATTTTCAATCGTCGCGCCCGCGAAATTGGCGAGTCCGACACCCGCTATGGCGTTCGAATCAAATGGCGAGAGGATCAAGGCACCGTAGCCGCTGAACGTTATTGGATCCTCACCGGCAACGAAGCTCAACACCATCTGCACATCGAAACCGACTTCGACACTGATTTCGGCCACGTCATCGACGACGAAGACAGCGCCGAAGAGTTCCTAGAACGACGCCTGCCCAAGAGCGTCGTGCCTTTCTTTTTCTACGATGGCGAACAGGTACAGCAGATTGCCGAAGCCAACCGAGAAGGTCAGTTGCGGCAAATTGAGCGCCTGCTCGACATCAGCACCATTGACACCCTCGATGAATACCTGGGGCGAGCTATATCGAAGTGGCGGCAAAGCGCCCAAGCGCCGGAAATCCAGGCAGACCTGAAGCAACTGGAGGGGCAAAAGCAACAAGGCGAAGGTCAGCTGCAGTCACTGCAAGCCAAACGAGACGAACTACAGGCAGACATCGATCACGAGGATCGCACCATCCTCCGCCTGCAGCGCAAGAACGATTCGCTCCGTGCCAAATCGCTTCAGCGGGACGAGCCCAGGCTGCGCAAGCAACTCGCCGATACCCGAGAACAATATGAGGCCTTATGCCTCAGCATCGGCAACACGCTTCCCCAGGCTGCCCCGCTATGGGCTGCCTCACCCTTGGTTCAACAGGTCGCAGCGCAGCTGGCAGAGGCAACCCACAATCCGAATCAAATGCTTGCCGAGCAAATCAAGGAAGTCGCCCAGTACCTTCCCGAACAGCTGTTTGACCGGCCGATGCACTCCAGCCCACCGCTGACCGACGCCCAGAAGCAGCACTACAAACACAAGCTGCGAAAACTCTTCGACGGTCTCACCGAACTGCCCAGCGGTGGTTTCTTCAGTCTGAAAGCCAGCGATATTCTCGACCTAAGGGGCCGCTTCGACTACTTCCGACAAGCCGAGCGTGAACGGGGGCATCTGGCAGACGACTTGAAGACAGCAAGCCGCCTGCGCCGCACCATGCAGGATCTTCAAGCGCAACTGGACGCGCTCGACAACATCTCTCCGGAAGAGCAAGAAGACTTCAAGCGCCGGGAAGGCGAGATTACCGAGGCAGCACAGCGCCGGGACGATTTCATGCGGCAGATGGGCGGCGTCGACACAGAGAGCACCAATCTGCAAATCCAGTTGGACAAGATCAAGACGGAGATAAGCCGCAAGCAGACAGAACAGGTCAAAGGCGAGATCAACTCACGGCGCATTGCCCGGGCACGTCAGGCCCAGCAGCTGTTCGACGACTACAAGCAACGCCTCAAGGACAGCAGGCGCGAGGACATCGAGCGGCAGATCAATCTGCGCTTCAAGTCACTGATGAGTTCCCACGGACAGATCGACCGCATCACCATCGATGCCGATTTTGCGCTGACCTACCTGAGCGCGGATGGCCAGGAGGTCGGCATGGCGAATATTTCTGCGGGGATGAAGCAGCTGATGGCACACGCCCTTCAATGGGCTCTCAAAGATTTTACTGGGAGTTTAGCGCCAGTGATCTTTGACAGCCCATTGGGGCGCCTTGATCGATCTCACCAGCATAACCTCCTAGAGCATTTCTACCATCGCGTTGCTCATCAAGTGATCTTATTGCCAACAGACTCAGAGCTCGATATTGAAAAGTACCGCTTGATTCAACCGCATGTTTGCGCCGAATTCCGTCTCGAAAACGCGGACGGCGAGCACACTAAAGTGATTACTAACGCTCGCATGTACGACGTGGAGACGGCCTGAGATGGCAACCAAGATCTACACCGACCGTCAGGACGAACAAGTCATTGAGACGGTGCTGAAGAAGGGGCTAAAGACCAGCCTGCCGAAATGGAGCGTGCTGCGGCTTGCCCTTGGTCGATCCTTGCGCATTGAAACCGAACCTGATGAATCACTCGACCACAGAGAGAGCGGCGGCAAGGAGTACCATCTTGAACAGCTAACCGGTGACGGTAAAACTGGCGACGACAACATCACGCCACTGCTACGCGCCATGCTGTCGGTTCGCCATGGCGAAGACTTGTTTGCCGACAACGATGCCTTTGTCCGCTGGTTACAACGCCACGTCCGGCGGGGACTGCGGGAGTTTCGCAGCGCCTGGATGGAATCCCACGATTTTCACGACTATCTGCTCCATGAGTTGCTGGGCGATGTAGCGGGAACCGTCCCCCAAACGCCGACCGACGACAGCGAAAAGCTTCTCCGCGCGCTGGCTGAAATCGGCATCCCTGCCGAAGTGGTATCCCTCCAGAATGGCCCACGCCTGAGCCGTTACCACGTCCGCCTGCGCGACGTGAATGATCACGGCCTGCTCACCCGTGGCCTGGACAAGCTTGCTTTCGCCCTCGGCCTGGGCGATCAAGGCGTATTTGTGTCGTCGACTCTGGAGCCACGCATCGCCGCCGTTGATGTACCCCGACCGGCAAGCCACTGGCACCCGGTGCAGCCAGCAGCGCTTTACACCTGGCTGGCACAGGCACCCGCGGAATGGCGCTTGCCGGCCTATCTGGGCGAGGATGTGGGCGGCGATGGGGTCGGCTTCGACCTCGCCAGCGCCCCTCATCTCTTGATCGGCGGCACAACAGGCAGCGGCAAGAGCGTCTGTCTGCATGCGCTGCTACTTTCCCTTTTACAGCGACACAGCCCGGAACGCCTGCAATTACTGCTGATCGACCCCAAGCGCGTCGAACTCGCCCCCTACGCAAAGTTGCCGCATGTGATCGGGCAACAGGTGCTGTGCGATGCGCCCGACGCGCTGAGCAGCCTGCAGCAACTCGTGGACGTGATGAATCAACGGGAAGCCACACTGGCGAGCCTGGGTGCCCGAGACATCGACGACCCGCGCGCAGCGAGTCAAGGGTGGGCCCGCATCGTTGTGATCGTAGAGGAACTCGCTGATCTGATTCTGCAATCCGGAGCGATCGAAGAGCCACTGGTACGCCTTGCCCAGAAAGCACGCGCCAGCGGCATCCACCTCGTCTTGGCAACCCAGCGCCCCGACGCTCAGACCTTCTCCGGTTTGCTGCGCTCCAACATCCCCAGCCGCATTGCCCTAACAGTCCAGAAGGCCACCGAATCCCGCATCATTCTTGACGATGTTGGCGCAGAACAGCTGCTTGGCAAGGGAGACATGCTGGTCAAACTGATCGGCCAGCCCCTCATCCGGGTGCATGGCGTGTTGATTGGTCACGACGACATCGCCCAAGGCGTCGCCCGGGCGAAGAGGACAAACTGATGAGCCTGCTGATCCACGAGTTCACCCCATTATGGCTAACCATCGACCGCATCGGCCCATTTCAGGAGCGGATGGAAGAGATCGATTTCACCGACGCTAACAACGAGTCCTGCAATCTGTACCTCTTCCTGTCCAAGAACGGGCGAGGTAAGACCACCGCACTGGAACTGATGGCAGCACTGATGGGAATGCTGGGCTGTGATGACATCCGCCAGATGGTCGAGCGACGTGGCAGCACCAGTGAGCGACCATTCGATCTGGAACATCTGGATCGTGGCAAGGGGCGCGCCCAGTGGGACTTGCGGGTGCGTTACAGCGAGGACGGCATCGAACGAACGGTGGTGCTTTCGCTGCTGGCCGGCTGGATGAGCTCCGATCTTAGCCTGCGTTTCTGGGATGAAGAGGCCTTGAAAACGGTCGGTGCAAGTGGCTGGCATCGTTTTGGCTTTGCCCGCAGCGATAACGGCATCTGGCAATCCATCGGCAAGAAAGACATGTGGCTGGAGTCTCTCAATGGCGACATCACGAACTCCATTGGACAAAAGGTGGGGGGCATCGAGGACAGCACGCTCGTATGGCCAACGCTGATCTATTTTTCCGCTTACCGGAATGTCACGCCTATTCTCCCTTCCGAAGAGCGCAGCATCAGTGCGCCACGCGACTGGAACTATCGTCCGCTGCACGCCTTCCGCACGGAGGGCCGCTTCTGGCGCGACTCGCTCGACAACTTGTTGGTGTGGCTAAAATGGCTGGACGACGGGCGTTTTGAACGTGCCCTGCAACTGGTGAATGAGCGGGTATTCCATGAAACCACCACGTTCATCAAAGACGTCTCTCGCGAGCCCCCCGAGGCCATTGTACTGCACGACGGTCATCGCCTCCGCCTAGATGCGCTATCCAGCGGAGAGAAAAGCCTTGTGCAGTTGTTTTTGCGGCTTGGCACCCACATGACGCGCAATACGATCCTGCTGATTGACGAGCCCGAAGCCCATCTGCACGACCAGTGGAAATACCGCCTGTTCTATCAGCTGAAGGCCTTGGTGCGCGATTGCTACCCCGGCCTGACGATCATCGTCGCCACCCATTCGCCAGAAATCATGGAGGCCTTTGCCGTTGAGCTGAATGAGAAAAATCTGCGCAAAGGCGGCTACTTCTTCGAGACCCCCGAAGAGGAGAAAAAGAAACAACAAATTCGCGACGAGGCAAAAAACCTTTATGGCGACGCTTAAACAACAGACCCCCTCCAGCCCACAGCTGGTTTCCGAGTACCGCGGCAAGACCGTCGTATTTCTGGAAGGGGAGACCGACGTCAATCTGTTCCGCAACTACTGGTTCAAGCATCGGCTTGATAAGCTGGACTTCACCGAACCCAATGCCGGCATTGGCTGCGTGGGTGTCGTGAATAACGTAAGCAACTTTCGCCGAAACGGAATCGCTGCGTTTGGGCTGGTGGATCGTGACAAGTTGCAGGCAGACAAGAATTGGGATCTCGCCTGGGAGACCGACGATGCCGTTTTTAGCGCAGCCCGCCCTTATGGCAAACACGTCTGGATTACCCGCTACTGGGAGATCGAGAGCTATCTGATCGAACCTCGGATCATCGAGAGACATCTGTGCCACTCCGCAAAGGGAAGAGCACCTCGATCATCCGCGGAGGTTGAGTTGGAATGCACCGCACATGCCGAAGCCCTCATTCCACATGCCGCCTTGAACGCTGCAAAGCGCATGCACGGAGAAGGGGCGTGCGGTGACGGTCAAACTTCCAAGTTTCCGTCACGCAACGAGGTTGAAGTGGAATGGCGTCGTCTCAAGGCGTCCGAAGACATAAGCGATGAAGTCTGGCGTGACTATTTGGCCGCAGTCCCCAAGGTCGAAGCATTTGCGGATGGAGATACACCCAGTCAGAAGTTGGCAGGCCTGCTGAGGTGCGTCAACGGCAAGGCGATGCTTCATCGGATCAAGACGACGCATAAGCTTCAGGGCGATCCGACCTTCTTTCTTGCGGAGGCAATCCTCCAACAAGACGTCATCCCCGACGAACTCCGACACTTTGTGGACGACTTTTGCACGACTGCCGACATTAGATAGCAGCCGAACCCGACAATCAAAAACGATTACTCATTTATTGGAGACAAACGCCCATGACCGGCAAGATCTCCTAGCAAATTTATTAGCAGGATTCACATGCAATGACCCACCCAAGCCCCCTCTCCATCGAATTTTTCCCCCCGCAAACGGCCGAAGGCGCCGACAAGTTGCGCACCGTGCGCCAGAAGCTCGCCGTGCTGAAGCCCGAGTTCTTCTCGGTCACCTTTGGCGCGGGCGGCACCACGCAGGATCGCACCTTCGAGGCCGTCTTCGAGATCCAGCAGGAAGGCCACCAGGCCGCGCCGCACCTGTCGTGCATCGGCTCGACCCGTGAGCACATCCGCGAGATCCTGCAGCGCTACCAGGCCGCCGGCATCCGCCGCATCGTGGCCCTGCGCGGCGACCTGCCCTCGGGCGTCGGCTTTGCCGGCGAGCTCCGCTACGCCAACGAGCTGGTGGAGTTCATCCGCGCCGAGACCGGCGACCACTTCCACATCGAAGTCGCCGCCTACCCCGAGTACCACCCCCAGGCCCGCACGCCGCAGGACGACATCCTGGCCTTCAAGCGCAAGGTCGAGGCCGGCGCCGATTCGGCCATCACCCAGTACTTCTACAACGTGGATGCCTACCTGCACTTCCGCGACGAATGTGCCGCGCTGGGCGTCAATGTGCCGATCGTGCCGGGCATCATGCCCATCGTGTCGTTCTCCAAGCTCGCCCGCTTCTCGGATGCCTGCGGCGCCGAGATCCCGCGCTGGATGCGCCGCAAGTTCGAAGCCTTCGGCGACGACAGCGACAGCATCAAGGCCTTCGGGCTGGATGTGGTGAGCGAGCTGTGCGAGAAGCTCCTCGCCGCAGGCGCGCCGGGGCTGCACTTCTACAGCATGAACCAGTCCGCCGCCACGCTGGCCATCTGCCAGCGCCTGGGCATCATTGGCTAATCCAGTCGGACCACGGGAAAGACACCCATGCGCGACCCCTACGAAGTCCTCGGCGTTGCACCGAGCGCCCCCGACGAGGCCATCAAGACGGCCTACCGCAAGGCGGCGCGCCTGTACCACCCCGACCGCAACCCCGACCCCAACGCCGCGGCCCGCTTCCGCGACATCCAGTCCGCCTACGAACTCCTCGCCGATCCGGCCCGGCGGCGCGACTACGACCTGCTGCGCCAGCGCAACCTCATCGACGACCCCCAGCAGGAAGCCACCTTCCTCTGGAACGCCTACATTGAAAAGGTAATTTCTTGACCTCGTTCTACTTCGAAGACATTTTCGAGCGCTACGCCAACGAGATCGACGACCTGCGGTCCGACTCCGAAGGCCGCGACGTACTCGCCCGGCGCCTGCGCGACAAGCACAAGGAATTCCCCTTCCTGCTGTCGATGATCGACACTGCCCCCGAGATGGTCGCCCCGGCCTTCCACGGCGCCTTCGGCTTCGTCAGCCAGACCCTCGTCTATGGCGCCGCCCACAGCGAGCCCGGCGACGACGACTTCCCCAGCTGGAGCGAACTCGCCCGCACCCTCGAGATCGCCCCCTGGGCGCGCCCCCTCGTCGAGCAATGCCTCAAGCAGGACGGCGGCGACAGCTTCCTCGTCACCACCGCGGTGCTCGAGCACATGCTCGGCAGCGGCCTCGCGGTGCGCGCCGCCCCCGAATCCGCCCGGGGCGACGACGAAGACGACGACACCGAAGACCTCTCCGAAGCCGGCGACGAGTGGATGTCGGAGCAAGGCTTCGACGCCGTCGAACGATAAGCACGCCAAGGAAACCCGCCCATGAACGCCCTTGTCATCAAAGAGACCCACGCCCTGATCCAGGCCGGCGAGATCGCCGAGGCCGAATCCGCCCTCGCCGTCATCGCCGAGCAGGAAGGCGACCACGCCCTCGTCGAAGTCCTCGACGAGATGGCGCCCAAGGATGTCCTCGCGGTGATGCGCGAGTACGACACCAGCAAGGAATCCATCATCAACATGGTGGTGAGCCCCGAGCAGTTCGTGGCCGCCATCATGCTTGAGCGCCAGTACGGCGAGCCCCTCGAAAAGTACGTCCCGCGCCTGCGCAACACCATGAACGCGGTGATGCACCGGAGCAGCGGCAGCTGCGCCGAGGTGCTCGAATGCCTCGCCGAACACGACGAAGGCGTGCGACTGCTGGCCGACTACTTCACCGACCACTACGACTCGCTCCTCGCCCTCGCCTTCCACGGCGTGTTCGAGGTCGAGGTGGATCTGGAGCGCGCCTTCACGCCCAAGTCCGCCATCGGTTTCGACTCCGAGCGCATCGACGAGCTCGACCAGGGCCTCGAGATCGGCGACGCCATCGAGATGGTCAAGGCCCGCGTCTCCCGCACCGAAGTGGCCGACGGCGACTGGATGGAAACCGCCTGGCTGCTGCGCCACGAGTTCTCCGACACCTTCGAGCTGCTCGTCATCGAGATCCAGGATCGCATCGCCCGCGCCACCGAAGCCGCCCGCCTGCCGGTGGCCGACACCGAGCCCGGCGTGCCCAAGCTCGACGACGAGGACGAAGAATCCGCCATCTGATCCTTCCAACATCCTGACCCGCGCGTGGCCCGCCGGCCGCGCGCGCCCGAGCTCACCATGTCCAACGCCCAAGCCCTCACGACCGTCGACAGCAGCCCCTACTTCGAGCGGGTGCTGCGCCACGCCCTGAAGGAAAGCCTCATCGACGCCGCCCGCCTCGACGGCATCCGTCGCGAAGGCGCCAAGGGCATCGTGCAACTCGCCAGCTTCTTCAGCACCGCCAACCTGCGCCCCGAGCTCGAAGCCGCCCGCGGCCGGCTCGTCACCCTGGTCGGCCTCGCGCTGGAGGCCGAATCCGGCGGCAAGCTCGACGCCGCCGCGCGGCTCCTGCGCGACAAGACCCTGCTCGCCCTCTCCAAGGCCGGCGCCGACCGCCTGCGCCGGCTCCACGCCCTGCCCACCGAACGCCTGCTCGGCGCCCCCGAGGTCCTGCGCGAGAGCGAAAAGGAATTCCTCGCCCGCAGCACCGTCGAGCCCGGCATCACCTATTCCCGCTATCTCGCCGAACACGGCGCCCGCGAACGCAACCAGCAGTCCATCGACGCCGCCTACTGGCTCGCCGGCAAGTTTGGCGTGGCCCGCGACGACGCCCAGGAATGGCACGTGTTCTGCGAATCGGTCATCAACAGCGCCCTGCTCGTGCTGTTTGCCGAAAAGAAGCCCGGCGGCTTCTTCAGCGTCGACCGCTTCCTCAAGCTCGCCGAAGCCGCCACCAAGAAGCGCGGCACCACTTTTGGCGTGCTGGATGGCTGGCTCGAAGACGCCCCGCCCGCCATCCGCCGCGTCATCGAAAAGGAATGCACCCGCTTCACCGCCGAAGTGCTGCCCCTGCTACGCGAACACCCCGCCACCGAGATCTACCGCAACCAGGACCGCTTCTCCGGCCTGTTCTTCTTCGACAGCCACTCCATCGGCGAAATCACCCACCACGACAAAGCCTGCGCCGCCGAATGGCAACGCATCATGGGCACCCAGGGCGAACACCCCGACGTGCAATGCGGCGTGCTCCTGATGGTCGCAACCGGCCTCGAACCCGCCCGCAGCCTGCGCAAGAAAGACGCCCTCGCCATCTGGGACAACTTCAGGAACACCGGCTTCGACACCCCCGCCGTCGCCCGCTTCATCGAAAACGTCGTCCCCTTCGAATACCAGTCCGACATCCGCCGCCTGTGGGATGAAGACCTCGGGCCGGAGGCCAGCCAGCAGCTGGATGGGGATGACGAGACGCGGGTGCTTAACTATCTGCAGGAGACGTGTCGGACAGGGTGGAAGAAGAAGGGGTGAGAGATCGTTGGCACTCGCTGGCTGAAAACCGCTGAAATTTGACCCCAACGAGTTCACTGAAGCAATGAATCGATCCAACTTAATTGACGCGCGGGAAAATTGGCGACGAAGGCCACTACAACTACCGTCAGTTTCAAATTGATTGCTATCAATGGGCACCACCGACGCGAGACAGCCAAAATCAGATCCAAACGCTCATCAGCATCATCGCAAGCTCCAATCTGCCCCCTATATCCACTCAAACCCCACCTAGCAAAGTAATGCAAAAATAAGAATCCAGTGTCGAAAAAAATGACGCTCATCAGAAAGGCCTACATGTGCTCATTTCGGGGGAGGTAGTGGTGAAGAACCCCCAGAAAACAACGTCTACGACGGCTCTGAATAGTTTTGCTACCACCCGGCTAGCTACATACAAACGACAACAGTTTTTTGATCTGAAGCAACAACATCTATTCGATCAATAGCCCCGCCGCTAACCTTATTCAAAAGCTTGAATATAGAATCTGGAACCCACCTCACTGCCGTTTCCTTTACCAACAATCCCTCTATATTCTTCAAACTAAATACATCTTGCGATCTCTCCAGCGCCTGAAGAAATGACACTTCCCCCTGCGCACCCGACCTTTTAACAACCGCATACTTTATTTTAATACCAAAGAACGAATCTCGATTCGCAACACCCTTGGAAACCGAATACTGGAAAAGCGATAGAATACCTTCATGAATCTTTTGCCTCACATCTGCACGATCACAACCGCCCTCTTTAAATTCAATGAAATATAGAGTTTCACCATGACAAAAAAGAGCATCAGGGGACTTTTCCTTGCATTTTTTTCCACCCCCAATATTCCACAACTTATCGAAATTAAACGCCTTAACGTCACTGCGGATAAAATCCTTACGGCCCTGCTCGTTTCGGCTAAGCTCACTGAGACTCTGCATTGCCTCCGGAAATTCCATCACAAGCAGGCCATATATTTCCTCTGCTTTGGAAGTCATCTTTAAAAATCGTCCCCACTGATCTCTTCTAGGAAGTCGGATAGCGGCTTTGAAAGCGTCTCAATAATCTCAGAAATGTCACCGAGGGTATCAATATAGCGAACAACCCCGTCAGCATCCCTTTCCGCGAAATAGAATTTTGAGTCGATTCCGTCGGAACAATACCCCCTCAGCGCCTCCAACATGTATGGGCTATGGGTCGTAACAAGAATCCTTGCCCCCACCTCGACTAGATGGCAAATTGCGCGAGCATAGGCGATCTGCCACGTAGGATGTAGGTTGGTTTCTGGCTCATCCAAAATCAATAGCGTGTCATCATTAATATAGTCCCCCTTGCGGAGCATATCGACTATCGACAATGCCTTAATCCCAGACGCAATATTTACAGAAGGGATTTTCAGACTCCCTCGCTTAAGATAGAAATTTTCGTTTTCGTCATCATAGACGACTTCGCCGGCGAAGACATCGCAAAAAGGCGCATACTCTTCCTTGGAAAATTTAAACCCATCATGAGCACCTTTAAGCTTATTTGCCAAATCGACTGTATGATACGGAATAGCAGCGCGATACGACGCCCCCCCAAACCCAAGCCCATCATAGCCGCTAATAGCAGGGTAATATTGCAAAATCGAAGGCCCATCGACTAATGTTGCGTCGCGCAACCCCAAGGGTTCCCCCCCTGAAAACTCCACAACATCTGAATTGGTGATCTTCATTTCCAGAACGGCCGTAGCACCATCCGTTAGTGAAATTCTCGCCACTCCTGCGGTAGATACGTTCTGAATTTCCCCCGCAAATTCAGAACTCAGCGCTTGATGCACTAGACGGCCAATAGCCTGCTCATCTGTCACAGTTCTTTCGAACTCTTGCCGAAGTCGCTCTATTCGACGCCGAATCTGCGGCAGGCGCGACGTACCACGTGCACTGGGCTTATCCAACTTCTCATCGAACTCTTGAGTATCACTTACCTCTAGAACCTGAATGAGCTTTTCGATATCCGAAAAAGGGATGCTTTGCACATCTGTAGAATGGACGCGCAAAGAGGAAAAAAAATGTCGAATATCAGGATGCCGAGCAATATCAAAGCCACGCCGAATCTCGAAATACAACATATCGAGCTCTCTACGTAGTCGAGCACCGTTATTTTTCTTTACAGCGATCGGAAAAGTCGAGAAAGCCTGCACCAGGGCGAATGAAACCTTTCCCAAAGTACTCTTACCCGTGTCGTTTTCTCCGGCAATAACAGTTAGCCCAACCAAATCGATCGAGGCATATTGAACAGCGCCTATCCGTTCTAATGTGAGATTCATATTAAATCCATTATTTCCACCCGAAAGGGCAGCCTAGTGTGCAGCAAGCAACACCCAAGCCTACAACAGACCTTGAGCAACAACCGTATAGTCGCAAGAGGAAATCCAGCTTACGCCGACTAGCATAATACGAGATACGGTGATTGCGAACTACTGATCTTGGAAACCCCTTACAAGACGCAGGGAACCGCACGCCTGATCCAGGGGCAACGATTACACATAAGCTAACTGTAGAACGAAGAACGTACTCGGACATTCCCAGTTCCACATCACCAACAACTACCAACCGCGGCAATCCATACTCAACGGAAGCAAAATACCCTAAGTTAATCGCTACTTATTGACTAATCGCTCACCGAGAACTGTCAGGTGACACCGTAGATTGCGTCCCTAGCTAGCGGCACAAGGACTTAACCCATGTCTTCGCGAGGACGCAATTATGTGGAAGCGAAGGCCATGTGGTGCGTCAGAAGCTGAACCGGGAGCTGGGCATCGAGACGTCGGCCAAACTGGTTCCAGCCAGATCAGCGCCCCCCTCTCCTTACACCCGCCAACCAGGTCCACCACAACATCGCCTGAGTTCACAGTAGACGCCCAGCCTCCTCTCCTCTCTTCACCGCACTCATAAAGCCATTTGACATCCCCCCGCCCTCCCCCCGAAAATTCGCCCATCAAACTTTCCATAGACATAGCTTCACTACAAAGACATAGGAGCGGAGCATGTTTCAGAACCTGATTTCCCTTGAAATTTCAAACGAACAGCTGAAGGAAGTGCATGGTGCGCTGGCGGTGCTGGAGAAGAACCTCGACGGCCTGATTTCGTTGTCGGTGGCGGAGCGGCATGAGCTGGCGAAGATGGGGCCGAAGTCGGAGATGTTTGCGCGCAAGGCGTATGACGTGCTGGCACTGAATCCGGAGGTGATGCCGGGCACTTTCAGCCTGCGGGAGTTCGAGGCGGACATCAAGGCGCTGGATCAGCTGCGGCCGGTGTTTGCGCGGCTGGCTGCATTGATGAATCGGGCGGAGGACACGGAGATGGCGCTGGGCAGCGACATCTACCGCGCGGCGCTGGACGGTTATCGCTTTGCCAAGGCGGCCGGCAAGGGGGCGGTGCTGGACGAGTTCTCGGCCCACGCAGCCGTGCGTTTTGCGGGCCAGGGTCGGCGCAAGGGGAGCGGCGACGGCGCGGCAAAGTAACCAGCCTCGTAAATAGCGAGGCGGGATGGGCGCGGAGTGGGGCCGGGCCATCCCGGACCGGGGCTTGCCCCGCATTGAGCGGGCCGAATTCACCCCCGACCGGAGATTGCCCGGCCAGGACCCGAACCCGCTCGCCGCCAACCGGAACGGGTTGGGCTTTGACTTGAACGAACCCGGCCTGGATTTGAACATGCAGGGCTTTGCCCCGAGCGCGCTCTGCTCGAACTGGAAGTTGCCCGGCTTTTAGCCGAACCACTTCGTCCCGAACTTGAACGGATTCCGCTTTACCCCGAACACGTACTTCCCGTACCTGGGCATGTTCATCTTTGAGTTGAACAAGTTCGCCTCGAACCTGAACTCACTTCGCTTCACCCCCAACTCACCCACCCCAGACCCGGACTTTTTCGGGGCCAGGACGAATTTTTTACGCCGGGGGCTAGCGCATCCGCAAAACCTTCGTTATTATTCGCGCCCTTCACCGCCTGCCCAGGTGGCGGAATTGGTAGACGCACTAGTTTCAGGTACTAGCGGGTAACTCCGTGGAGGTTCGAGTCCTCTCCTGGGCACCAAGGCAAGTGAAGGTTCGGCAGCCGGTCATCGGCGGCCATGCGGTAAAAGTGGAGTGGTAGTTCAGTTGGTTAGAATACCGGCCTGTCACGCCGGGGGTCGCGGGTTCGAGTCCCGTCCACTCCGCCACGCATCACAAAGTAGTTCTTAGAGCGGCAGTAGCTCAGTTGGTAGAGCGCAACCTTGCCAAGGTTGAGGTCGAGAGTTCGAGACTCTTCTGCCGCTCCATTCCCCCCAGCGTCCTTAGCTCAGTTGGTTAGAGCGCCACGTTGACATCGTGGAGGTCGGCGGTTCGACTCCGTCAGGACGCACCAGGCACTACGGCCTGTTCCGGCGCCTGATCCCCCCGCGCACCGCACATCCCCTCGCAGCACCCTACGGATCGCCCCCGCGCCTGCCTGTCGCCTTTCGCGCGCACGCCAGCCGCATTCATCGCGACCACATCTGCATTTTCGCTCGGGCTATTTTGGCGTCCGGTAATGCAGAGGGCATTGCCATGTGTATATAATTCCAGCCTCACGGAATTTCAATCACATTGCAGGTACACGCATGAAGAAGACCCTTGCCATTCTTGCCACCGTCACTGCCGCCGCCAGCACGCTGGTCGGCTGTGCCGCCACCGAAGAATCCCGCACCGTGGCCGTCGCCAAGCCCGCCGCCGCTGCCCGCGCCTACACCGGCGCCCGCACGCCGATCTCGGTGGGCAAGTTCGACAACCGCTCCAGCTTCATGCGCGGCATCTTCTCCGATGGCGTCGACCGCCTCGGCAGCCAGGCCAAGACCATCCTCATCACTCACCTCCAGCAGACCAACCGCTTCAACGTGCTGGAGCGCGAGAACATGTCCGAGATCAAGCAGGAGGCCGCCCTCAACAAGGTCGAGCAGAAGCTCAAGGGCGCCCGCTTTGTCGTCACCGGCGACGTGACCGAGTTTGGCCGCAAGGAAGTGGGCGATCACCAGCTGTTCGGCATCCTCGGCCGCGGCAAGCAACAGGTGGCCTACGCCAAGGTGGCCCTCAACGTGGTGGATGTGAAGACCTCCGAGGTCGTCTACTCCGCCCAGGGCGCCGGCGAATACAGCCTCTCCAACCGCGAGGTGGTGGGCTTTGGCAGCACCGCCAGCTATGACTCCACCCTCAACGGCAAGGTGCTCGACCTGGCCATCCGCGAAGCTGTCGACAACCTCGTCGGCGGTGTCGAATCCGGCGCGCTGCGCCTCGCCGACTAAGCCCGGAGCCGAGCCCACACCATGCACGTTTCTTCTTTCCGGCACGGCCGGCTGGCGCTGGCCGCGCTGGCGGTCGGCCTGCTCGCCGGCTGCGCCACGCAGCCCAAGCCGCTCTACTACTGGGGCGATTACCCCAGCGTGATGTACAGCCACTTCAATAACGCCAAGGGCCAGCAGGAGCAGATCCAGGCCCTCGAGGCCATGCGTGAGCAGGCCCGCGCCAAGGGCCTGCCCCTGCCGCCGGGCTTCCAGGCCCACCTGGGGATGCTCTACGGCCAGAGCGGCCAGGCCGGCCGTCTCGCCGAGAGCCTCGAAGCCGAGAAGCAGCAGTTTCCCGAAGGCGCACCCTTCATGGATTTCATCCTGAAGAAGTTCCAACCCAAACCCGCAGAGGCCCGCCAATGATCCGATCGCGCCTTTTTCAACGGGTGTTGCTGGCCATCGGCGTGGCGCTGCTTGCCGGCTGCGCCACCAAGCCGGGCTACGACTACACCGCCTTCCGCGAGAGCCGGCCCAAGTCCATCCTGGTGCTGCCCCCGCTCAACGATTCGCCGGACGTGAACGCCACCTACAGCATGTATGCCCAGACCACGCTGCCGCTGGCCGAGTCCGGTTACTACGTGCTGCCGGTAACGCTGGTGGATGAGGCCTTCCGCCAGAACGGCCTCACCTCCCCGGCCGACATCCAGCAGGTGCCGCTCAAGAAGCTGCGCGAGATCTTTGGTGCCGATTCGGCCCTGTACATCAAGGTCACCCACTACGGCACCAAGTACATGATCATCTCCAGCGAGACCCGCGTCTCCGCCGAGGCCAAGCTGGTTGATCTGCGCAGCGGCGCCACCCTGTGGGAAGGCAGCGCCACCGCGTCGAGCGAAGAAGGCAACAACAACTCGAGCGGCGGTGTGGTGGGCCTGCTGGTGAAGGCGGTCATCACCCAGATCGCCGACACCCTGAGCAACCGCGGCCACCCGATCGCCGGCATCACCGCCAGCCGCCTGCTCTCCGCCGGCCGGCCCAACGGCATCCTGTACGGGCCGCGTTCGCCGAAGTATCAGAAGGAAGGTTCGCCGGCACCTTGAGTCGGTTGTGTCGGGTTACGCCCGTTGGGCTAACCCGACACAACATCCACAGCAATCAGCCGATCGTTCCCGGCTTGTTGCCCAGCATCGCGCGCAGGTTGGCGATGCGGGCGCGGGCGTCTTCCTTGCTCACCGGCTCGGCGGATTTGCGGTCGCTGCGGCGGATGCCTTCCATGCCCATCTCGTCGATGAAGCGTGACGGGTCGCAGGTGCGCACCTCGCGGCCGGCCTTGCGGCGTTCGCAGTAGCTGATGGTGAGGCTGCGCTGGGCGCGGGTGATGCCCACGTACATCAGGCGGCGCTCTTCCTCGATCTTGTCCTCGTCGATGGAGCTCTGGTGGGGCAGCAGCCCCTCCTCCACGCCCACCAGAAACACGTGCTTGAACTCCAGCCCCTTGGAGGCGTGGAGCGTGGCCAGCTGCACCTGATCCAGCTCCTCGTCGTCCTTGTCGAGCATGGTGATGAGACTGATGGTCTGGATCATGTCGGTGAGGGTCTTGCCGTCCTCCTCGCCCTTGCGCACCAGCCAGCCGGTAAAGTCGCTCACGTTGCTCCACTTGGTCTCGGCCTCGCGGGGCTCGCAGCTCTCGTACAGCCACGCTTCGTAGCCGATGGCCTTCAGCAGGTCGTTGATCACCGGGCCGGCGGGCTCCCGCGGGGCACGGTGGGTGACGCGGTTGATGAAGTGGCAGAACTCCCGCATGCCCTCCAGCTGGCGCGCCGCCACGTGCTGGGTCACGCCCTCCTCGAAGACCGCCGTGAACAGGCTGATGTTGCGGTTGCTGGCGTAATGGCTGATGGCTTCGATGGTGGCGGCGCCGATGCCCCGGCGCGGCACGGTGATCGCCCGGATGAAGGCCAGGTCGTCGTCCTCGTTGGCGATCAGGCGCAGGTAGGCGCACAAGTCCTTGATCTCGGCGTTCTCGAAGAAGCTGCGCCCGCCGGAGATGGCGTAGGGGATCTTCTGGTTGCGCAGGTGCTGCTCGAAGAGCCGCGCCTGGTGGTTGCCCCGGTAGAGGATGGCGTAATCCTTGAAGTGGGTGCGGTGCTCGAACTTGTGGGCGATGAGCTTCATCACCACCGATTCAGCCTCGTGCTCGGGGGTCTGGCAGGCCACCACCGTCACCGGCTCGCCGGCGCCGTGCTCGGACCACAGCTTCTTGTCGAAGAGCTTCTCGTTGTTGGCGATCACCGTGTTGGCGGCGTGCAGGATGCGCGTGGTGGAGCGGTAGTTCTGCTCCAGCTTGATGACCTTGAGGGTCGGAAAATCCACCGGCAGCTGGCGCAGGTTCTCGATGTCGGCACCGCGCCAGGCGTAGATGGCCTGGTCGTCGTCGCCCACCGCGGTAAAGGCCGCGCGCACGCCGGTGAGCAGCTTGAGCAGGCGGTACTGGGCGCGGTTGGTGTCCTGGTATTCATCCACCAGCAGGTAGCGCAGGCGGTTCTGCCAGCGGTCGCGCACTTCGGGGTGCTCGTCGAAGAGCTTCACCGGCAGGCGGATCAGGTCGTCGAAATCCACGCCCTGGTAGGCGCGCAGGGTCTTGTCGTAATCCCGGTAGAGCAGCGCGGCGGCGGCCGAGACTTCATCGTTGGCGATGTGGGCGGCCTCGTTGGGCTCGACGAGGGCGTTCTTCCAGCTGGAGATCTGCCACTGCAGGGCCTTGGCGCGGTTCTTGTCGGTGTTGCCGGTCATCTCGGCGATGATCTGGGTGGTGTCGCCCGAATCCAGGATCGAAAACTGGGGCTTGAGGCCGAGCAGCTGGGCCTCCTGGCGCACGATGCGCACGCCCAGGGCGTGGAAGGTACACACCGTCAGCCCCTTCGACGCCCGGCCGCCCATCAGCTTGGAGATCCGCTCCAGCATCTCTTTCGCGGCCTTGTTGGTGAAGGTGATCGCGGCGATGGCGTGGGGGTTGAAGCCGCAGTCATTCACCAGATAGGCGATCTTCTGGGTGATCACCCGCGTCTTGCCCGAGCCCGCCCCGGCCAGCACGAGGCAGGGGCCATCGAGGTAATGGATGGCTTCGCGTTGGGGCGGATTGAGCAGGAAGGACATGGCGGCGCAGCGGGTGAAGCGGGGGAGGGCATTCTACCGCCACCGATTGATGTAAGCTCCGGCCACCATGTCCGTATTCACCCCCGTCACCGAAACCGAGCTCGCCGACTGGCTGCGCAACTACGCCATCGGCCGCCTCGAAAACCTGCAGGGCATCTCTGCCGGCGTGCAGAACAGCAACTTCTTCGTCACCACCAGCCTGGGCCGCTACGTGCTCACGCTGTTCGAGACGATGCCCCGGGCCGAGCTGCCTTTTTATCTGCACCTGATGGCCCACCTGGCCCGCCACGGCCTGCCCGTGCCCGCGCCGGTGGCCAACCGCGACAACGAATACCTGGGCACCCTCTCCGGCAAGCCGGCGGTGCTGGTGGCGCGGCTCTCGGGCAAGTCCGAGATGAACCCGGGCCCGGCCCACTGCCGGCGCATCGGCGCGATGATGGCCGGGCTGCACCTGGCCGGCGTCAACTTCGGCCGCAAGCAGGCCAACCCGCGCAACGCCGAGTGGCGCCGCGACTGCGCCCAGCGGGTGCGCCCGCATCTCTCGGCCTACGAGCAGGCCGAGCTCGACGCCGAGCTCGTCTTCCAGGCCGGCTTCGACTTGCGCAAGTTGCCCCAGGGCGTGATCCACGCCGATCTGTTCCGCGACAACGTGCTGTGGGACGGCGAGTTCGTCGGCGGGGTGATCGACTTCTACTTTGCTGGTGTCGACGCCCTGCTGTTCGATGTGGCGGTGACGGTGAACGACTGGTGCGCCGACGCCGACGGCCGCCTCGATCCTGTGCGCACCGCTGCGCTCCTCGAAGGCTATGCCGAATCGCGCCCGTTCACCGCCGCCGAGCGGGCCGCCTGGCCGGCGATGCTGCGCGCCGCGGCGCTGCGCTTCTGGCTGTCGCGGCTGGAGGATTTCCACCGTCCGCGGGCCGGCGAGATGGTGCTGGTGAAGGACCCGGGCGAATACCGGCGCATCCTCAACCAGCGCGCCACCGACACCGCGCTGCCGGCCCTGCCTGCGTGAAATCCGGTCGCGATCCGATCGGCGGTTTGAACACCGCCGGCGATTTGGGCTAGCATTTCACTGCAACGCAACATGCTGATTTTTCGTCCCGTATTCCTGTTTTCCCCAACCCAGTCATGACCGAACCGGCCTCCCCGGCATCCCATCCGTACAGCAGCGCCCGGCATCCCCAGCCGCGCCACGTGTCCCCTGCCGAAAGCCTGGTGTGGCTGAAGGCCGGCTGGTCCTATTTCATGCAGAGCCCCGGCGTGTGGATCGCCATCGCGGTGATCTTCATCGTGATGCTCTTCGTGCTGGGGCTGGTGCCCCTGCTGGGCTGGGCGGTGGTGCTGATCGGCTTCCCGGTGATGGTCGCCGGCATGGTGATGGGCTGCCACGCCCTCGCCCAGGGCCAGCCCCTGCGGGTCGATCACCTCGCCGCGGGCCTCAAGGTGCATGCCGGCAACCTCGCCCTGGTGGGCGTGTTCTACCTGCTCGGCGGCCTCGTCGCCGGTTTCGTGTCGGTGGTGGTGGGCGGCGGCGCGCTGCTCACCGGCTACATCCTCGGCGCGCTGGCCGGCCTCGGGCTGGGCCTGGTGAGCGGCGTGGTGCTGGGCAGCGTGGTGTTCTCGGTGCTGTGGGTGCTGCTCATCACCGCGCTGTGGTTCGCCGCGCCGCTGGTGGTGCTGCGCGACACCCCGCCGCTCGATGCGATGAAGCTCTCGCTCACCGCGTGCTTCAACAACTTCGGGGCCTTCGTCGTCCTCGGGGTGCTGATCTACGTGCTGATCTGGGTGGCGATGCTCCCCGCCGGGCTGGGCGTGCTGGTGCTGATCCCGGTGCTCGCGGGCACCCTCTACGCCTCGTTCCAGGACGTCTTCGGCGAACGCCCGGCCCTGCCGCCGGCCGCGCAGCCCGAAGCCACGCCAGAGTAAGCCGGTGCAGGCGCGCACCCTTCCCGCCCGGCGCGGCTGGGCCTGGATCGTCGACGGCTTCGCGATCTGGAAACGCAATCCGGCCCTCATCACCTTCCTGGTGATGGCCTACTCCTTCATCCAGCTGGTGATGTTCATCGTCCCGTACATCGGGCCGATCGTCATCTCGCTCACCACGCCGGCCCTGGCGCTGGGCATCTACAACGGCTGCAAGGCCGTCGCCGAAGGCCGCAAGGTGGGGCCCGAGGTGATGTTCTCCGGCTTTCGCCAGCAACTGCCCGAGCTCATCAAGATCGGCGGCATCAACTTCCTGTGCACCCTCGCGCTGGTGGGCATCGCCGTGCTGATCGACGGCAGCATGGGCGACCGGATGGTGAACATCCTGCTCGGCAAGGCCGATCTGGGGGAGACCCTGTCAGAGGCGCCGTCCTTCGGCCTCGCGGTATTGATCGTGGTGGTCGGCTTCACCCCGCTGGCGATGGCCTACTGGTTCGCCCCGCTTCTGGCCGCCTGGGGCAAGGTGCCGGCCGTCAAGGCGCTGTTCTTCAGCTATGTGGCCTGCCTGCGCAACTGGCGCGCGTTTCTGGTGTACGGGCTGTGCCTGATGTTCGTCACCCAGGCTGCGAGCATCGTCGTCATCGTGCTCGACCTCGCCCTGCCCATCCTCGGCAGCCTCGCCGCCCTCGCCTTCCCGGTGGTCTTCATGCCGGTGATTTTTGCCAGCCTTTACGCCAACACCACCGACGTGTTCGGCAAGATCACCCCGGATGAGCAGGACTGACCCCGCAGGCCCGCTGGGCCTGTTCGGCGGCACCTTCGACCCGATCCACCTGGGCCACCTGCGCCTCGCCGAAACCGCCCGCGAGGCGCTGGGCCTGGCGCGCGTGCGCCTGATCCCCGCCGGCCAGCCGCCCCACCGCGCCACGCCCGGCGCGAGCGGCAACCACCGGCTGGCAATGGCCCGCCTCGCCACCGCCGACAACCCGGCCTTCGAGGTCGATGCCGCCGAAGTCACCGCCGCCCAGGCCAGCTTCACCATCCTGACCCTCGAACGCCTGCGCGCCGAGCTCGGCTCCGCCCGGCCGCTGGTGCTGCTGCTGGGCGTGGATGCCTTCCTCGGCCTGCCCACCTGGCGGCGCTGGACGGAGCTGCTCGACTTCGCCCACCTGGCCGTGGCCAACCGCCCCGGCTACACCCTCGACGCGGCCCAGATGGTGCCCGCGCTGGCCGACCTCGTCGCCCGTTGCAAGGCCAGCCCGGCAGCCCTAGTCGCAGCCCCGGCCGGCGCCATCGTGCCCTTCGAAATGACTCCCCTGGCAATCTCGGCCACCGACATCCGCGCCCGCGCGGCTGCCGGGCTGAGCCTGCGTTATTTGCTCCCCCCGCCGGTTGTTGACTATATTTCCCGGCATCAACTCTATCTCTGACTCAATGGACATCACCCAACTCGAACAGCTCGTCGTTTCCGCCCTTGAAGACATCAAGGCCAAGGACATCCAGGTCATCGACACCACGCGCATCAGCGCCCTCTTCGAGCGCGTCGTGATCGCCAGCGGCGACTCCAACCGCCAGACCCGCGCCCTCGCCCGCAGCGTGGCCGACAAGGCCCGCGAAGCCGGCATCCAGATCATCGGCATCGAAGGCGAAGGCAGCGGCGAATGGGTGCTGGTCGATCTCGGCGCCATCGTCGTGCACATCATGCAGCCGGCCGTACGCAGCTACTACAACCTCGAGGAACTGTGGGCCGCCACGCCCGCACGCCCGCGCCGCGCCGCCTGAGCGCCCCATGAAGCTGCTGCTGGTTGCTGTCGGCACACGCATGCCCGCGTGGGTCGACACCGCCTTCGACGACTTCGCCAAGCGCATGCCCCGCGAGCTGCCGATCCAGCTCGTCGAGGTAAAGGCCGAGCCGCGCACCACCGGCAAGACGGTCGAAGCCATGATGGCCGCCGAAGCCGCCCGCATCGAAGCCGCCCTGCCGCCCCGCTGCCGCCGGCTGATCCTCGACGAACGGGGCGAGGACCTCACCTCCAAGGCCCTCGCCAAGCGGCTCGAACGCTGGCAGGACGGGGGCGACGACGTGGCCCTCATCATCGGCGGGCCGGACGGCCTCGACCCCGCCCTCAAGGCCACCGCCCACGAGACGATGCGCCTCTCCAGCCTCACCCTGCCCCACGCCCTCGTCCGCGTGATGCTCGCCGAGGCCCTCTACCGGGCCTGGAGCGTGCTCAAGAACCACCCCTACCACCGGGAGTGACGGGCCGCACGTGAGGCGCGACGCCGGCTGCCCGAACAGCCCCGTTTCGCTTTATGCTTCCGGCTGGTCCGGAACCGCGTTTGCATAAGGCGCAAGGCTGTCCGGCCGGGCATACTGCCGCTCATCCTTCACGCATTGCCGCCCCATGATCTACCTCGCCTCCAACAGCCCCCGCCGGCGCGAACTGCTGCAGCAGATCCACGTCCACTTCGAGCCTTTGCTGTTCCGCGGCCCCGGCCGCCACGACCACGACATCGCCGAGGACGTGCTCCCCGGCGAGGACGCCATCACCTACGTCCGGCGCGTCGCCAATGCCAAGGCCATCGGCGGCGTCCAGCGCATGCGCTGGCGAGAGTTGCCCAGCCGGCTGCTGCTGGCCGCCGACACCACCCTCGAGCTCGACGGCGAGATCATTGGCAAGCCCGACGACGGCGAGCACGCGGTGGCGATCCTGCAGCGCCTGTCGGGCCGCACCCACCGGGTGCACACCGCGGTGGTGGTGAGCGATGGCCTGCGCTTCGAAACCCGGCTGTCCACCAGCGACGTGCGTTTCCGCCCCCTGTCGGAAGACGAGATCCGCTATTACGTGGCCACCGGCGAAGCCGACGACAAGGCCGGCGCCTACGGCATCCAGGGCCGCGCCGCGCTGTTCATCGAGGAGATCCGCGGCAGCTACACCGGAATCATGGGCCTGCCGCTCTTCGAGACCGGCGCCCTGCTGCAGGAATTCGGCTATTCTCTGTGACCGCCTGCCGGCTCCCAGCCGGCACGCCTGACGAGGAGACAAACCCACAACCGGGGCGCCACGACGCCCCCTCGGACACGCCCGCGCCCGCCGCAGGACGAGTGGCGATCGGTGAAGGCCCGGCCCAGCCCGGCCCTCACCCATCACCATTTGCATCCGCCATCATGTCCGACGAATACCTCATCAACTTCACCCCCCAGGAAACCCGCGTCGCCCTCATGCAGCAGGGCGTCGTCCAGGAAGTCCACGTCGAGCGCACTGCCAGCCGCGGCATCGTCGGCAACATCTACCTGGGCAAGGTCGTGCGCGTGCTGCCCGGCATGCAGTCGGCCTTCATGGACGTGGGCCTGGAGCGCACCGCCTTCCTCCACGTGGCCGACATCTGGACCGACCGCCACACCGGCGACGCCCCGCGGCCCATCGAGCGCATCCTCGCCGAGGGCCAGAACCTCATGGTGCAGGTGCTGAAGGATCCGATCGGCACCAAGGGCGCCCGGCTGTCCACCCAGATCTCCATCGCCGGCCGGATGCTGGTCTACCTGCCCCAGGACAAGCACATCGGCATCTCCCAGCGCATCGGCGACGAAGCCGGCCGCGAAGCCCTGCGCGAGCGGGTCAGCCGCCTGCTGCCGCCCGACGAGAAGGGCGGCTACATCGTGCGCACGATGGCCGAATACGCCACCGACGAGGAGCTCGCCGCCGACATCGCCTACCTGCGCAAGCTGTGGGCCGAGATCCGCAACCGCACCGTCGGCGCCTTCCCGCCCACCGTGCTGTACCAGGATCTCAACCTCGCCCAGCGGGTGATGCGCGATTTCGTCACCGACGCCACCTCGCGGATCGTGGCCGACTCCCGCGAGAACTTCCAGAAGCTGATGGCCTTCGCCAGCGAGTACATGCCCCAGGTGGCGCCGCTCCTCGACCACTACACCGGCGAGCGGCCGCTGTTCGACCTGCACGGCGTCGAGGCCGAGATCGAGAAGGCCCTGGCCCGGCGGGTGGATCTCAAGTCCGGCGGCTACCTCATCATCGACCAGACCGAGGCGATGACCACCGTCGACGTGAACACCGGGGGCTTCGTCGGCGCGCGCAACTTCGACGACACCATCTTCAAGACCAACCTCGAAGCCGCCCAGTCCATCGCCCGCCAGCTGCGCCTGCGCAACCTGGGCGGCATCATCATCGTCGACTTCATCGACATGGAGAGCGCCGAACACCGGGCCGCCGTGCTCGACGAGTTCCGCAAGGCCCTGTCCCGCGACCACACCAAGATGACGGTCAACGGCTTCACGTCCCTCGGCCTCGTCGAGATGACCCGCAAGCGCACCCGGGAATCCCTCGCCCACCTGCTGTGCGAGCCCTGCCCCACCTGCAACGGCCGGGGCGAGGTGAAGACCGCCCGCACCGTGGCCTACGAGATCCTCCGCGAGCTGCTGCGCGAAGCCCGCCAGTTCAACGCCAAGGAATTCCGCGTGCTCGCCTCGCCCATCGTCATCGACCTCTTCCTGGAAGAAGAATCCCAGTCGCTGGCGATGCTCTCCGACTTCATCGACAAGACGATCTCCCTGCACCCCGAGGCCAGCTACAGCCAGGAGCAGTTCGACATCGTGCTGCTTTGAAGCAAACCCGACAATGCCGATGAAATAACCGCACCAATACAGTGCAATCCCAGTATTGGTGCGGTTTTCGGCGGTTTTGCGCCCCCTGTTGGGGCATCCAAAAAATCAATCGCCAAACGATTGACGCTGCAATCCACGCACCCGCAGAATCGCGCGCCCCGACTCCCGCAGGTGACACGAGATGCAGACGCGCAACACCCTCCAGACCCCGACCAGCCTCACCCCCGGCGCCCTGCGCCTCGGCCCCGACCACGGCTACGCCTTTGACGGCGACCAGGTGCAGCTCAACGCCGAACTCCTCGGCAACGCTGCCGGCAACTGGGCCCTCCAGCTGTGGGCCTGCGATGCGCCCTTCGACGGCCAGCCCGTGCGCGGCACCAAGGTGGCCGAAGTGGCGGTCGGTGGTGATGAAGCCCGGGTCAGCGCCAGCGTCCCCGCCTTCCCGCCCGCCGGTCACGCCCAGCACGCCATGGTGCTGGTGCTCGCCGACGGCAGTGACGGCAGCATCCGTGACTTCGCCAACTTCCCGCAGCCCGAGCGCTTCGCCCAGCCCCGGATCCAGGGCACGGCCGGCTTCACCCTCAGCGACAGCCAGGTGCACATCACCGTCGATGGCATCGACAACCCCCGCGCCGCCGACAACCTGAGCGGCAGCCTCGTGGCCGAGCTGTGGGCCCTGCCCGCCCCCTTCGGCGAGCGCGGCAACACCGACGGCGTGCAGCTCGCCGGCGTCTTCCTGGGCAGCCTGGCCGGCCAGCAGGGCTGGCAGCAGCTCGCCTTCGACCTGCCGCTGGCCGCCCGCCCCGCCGGCACCTGGCACGTCGCCCTGCTGCTGCGCGAATGGACCGCCGCTGGCTACGTGACCCGTGACTTCACCGATTTCCCGCTGCCCGTCAGCTGGACCGCCGAAGCCGCCCCGGTTGCTGAAGTCGAGCCTGCCGCCCCCGCCACGCCGGCCAAGAAGCCCGCCGCGAAGAAGGCCGCCCCGAAAGCCGCCCCCAAGGCTGAAGCGGGCAAGGTGTCGATCAACACCGCCAGCGCAGCCGAGCTCGCCGCCATCAAGGGCCTGCCCAAGGCCGTTGCCGCAGCCATCGTCGCCGCCCGCCCGTTCAAGCAGGTGGACGACCTGCTGGCCGTCAAGGGCGTTGGCGCCAAGCTCCTCGACAAGCTCAAGGCCAGCCTCGGCCTTTAAGCTCCAGCAGCCTCATCCCGCCGTCGGGTTCACGCCCGGCGGCGCCCACAGCATCGCCCCCGTCGTCTCCACCAGACACAGCCACACCCGCACGTCGAACTCCAGCTGGTGATAGGCCGGCTCGATCCGGCAGCACAGCTGGTAGAAGGCCTTGTCGTGCTCCGGCTCCTTCAGATGGGCCAGTTCGTGGGCGACGATCATCCGCAGGAATTCCTCCGGCGCCTCGCGGAACAGGTTGGCGATGCGGATCTCCCGCTTCGTGCGCAGCTTGCCGCCCTGCACCCGCGCCACCCGCGTGTGGGTGCCCAGCGCGTTGTGGATGTTCTGCAGCTTGCCGTCCCAGGCCACCTTCGACAGCGGCGGTGCATTGCGCAGATGCCGCGCCTTAAGCTCGCCCACGTAGTCGTACAGCGCGCCGTCGTTGCGCACCCCGTGGGGCTGGGGATACTTGTCGCGCAGGATGTCGCCCAGCTCGCCCCGGGCCAGCACCTCGCCCACCTGGGTGACGAGGTGCGCCGGATAACCGGCCAGATATTTCAGGTGAGGAGCGGGCAGCATGGCGCGACGGACACAAAGAAATGGAGCGCGATTCTACCCCCCGCGACACCGGGGTTTGATCTGGCGCAATGCCCCGTGCGAGGCTTGGGAGTAAGTTACTGACTATCGAGTCATTAATTTTTCCGACGGAGGAAGACATGCTCGAAACCGTCGTTGAAAGCCACAGCAAACCCGGCCATCCTGCCCCGGCGCGGGTGCTCCTCACCCTCGCCCTGCTGCTGCCCCTCAGCCCCGCACCGCTCGCTGCCGCCGAAACCCTCGCCGACGCCTGGCGCGACGCCCTCGCCGTGGACAGCCGCCTGCGCGCCGCCGACGCCGAATCCGACGCCGCCCGCGCCACCCGCGATGCCGCCCAGGCGCTGGCCCTGCCCCGCGCCACCGCCAGCAGCCGCTACACCGTACTCAGCAACGAGCCCGCCGCGCGCATCGACTTCCCGGCGATCCCCGGCATCGCGCTGCCCAGCCAGATGCCGCTGCAGGAGCGCAGCTACGCCACCCACGCCCTGCAGGCCACGCTGCCGCTCTACACCGGCGGGCGCATCGCGTCGGCGGTGGCCGCGGCCGAGACCGGCGTCGCCGCCAGCGGCTTCGAGCGCACCCGCAGCGAGCAAGCCGTAAAGCTCGACGTGGCCGAGGCCTACCTCAACGTGCTGCGCGCCCGCCGCGCCCTGCGGGCCGCCGAACACCACCTGGCCGCCCTCGACGCCCACGCCGCCGACGTGGCCGAGCTGGGCAAGCAGGGCCTCGTCGCCCGCAACGACATCCTCTCCGTGGCCGTCGCCCGGGCCGACGCCACCCAGCGCCTCACCCAGGCCGGCAACGCCGCCCAGCTGGCCGCCGCCGCCTACAACCGCCTGCTGCGCCGGCCGCTCGATGCGCCGGTCGATCTGACCGAGCCGCCCGTCGCCGACACCGCGCCCGGCGACATCGCCGCCCTCGCCAGCCGCGCCCGCAGCCAGCGCCCCGAACTGGCCCTGCTCGGCGCCCAGGCCGACGTGACCGACCACGAAGCCGACCAGGCCCGCGCCGGGCTGCGGCCCCAGGTCGGGCTGTCGGCCGCCGCGGTGCATGAGGACAACCGCTACCGCGTCCGCCAGGACGTGGCCCAGCTCGCCGTCGGCGTCGAGTGGCAGCTCTTCGACGGTGGCCTGCTGCGCCACCAGGCCGACGCCGCCCGGGCCCGGGCCCGGGCCGCCCGCGAACGCCAGACCGACGCCGGCACGCTGATCGAGCTCGAAGTGCGGCGCGAATGGCTCGCCACCGACGAAGCCGCCCGCCGCCTCGCCACCACCGAAACCGCCGTCGGCCAGGCCGACGAGAACCTGCGCGTGGCCCGCGACCGCTACCGCAACGGCGTCGGCACCCACACCGAAGTGCTCGACGCCGAAGCCCTGCGCAGCCTCACCGACTACAACCACCTGAACGCCCTCTACGACCTCCACCTGGCCCGCCTGCGGCTCAGGAAGGCCGTCGGCGAATTGTGACCGGAGCCCCGCCATGCGTCTCGACAAGACCCAGCTCATCGCCGCCGCCGCGGTCGTCGCCCTCGTGGCCGGCGGCGTGTGGGCGTGGCACACCTTCTCCGGCGGCAACGCCCTGCCCGAAGGCCTGATCCAGGCCAACGGCCGCATCGAAGGCGACCACACCACCGTCGCCAGCAAGCTCGCCGGCCGCATCGCCAAGCTCGAAGTGCGCGAAGGCGCCACCGTCACCGCCGGGCAGGTGCTGGCGCGGCTCGAAGACACCCAGCTCACCGCCCGCCAGCAACAGGCCGACGCCGCCGTCGCCACCCTCGCCGCCCAGCTCCAGGCCGCCCGCAGCCAGCTCGACATCGCCCGCCGCGAGGTGCCGCTGGCCGAAGCCAGCGCCGACGCCGTCGTCGCCAAGGCCCGCGCCGCCGAAGCCCAGGCCGCCCGCGACGCGAAGCGCTTCGACGAGCTCGCCGCCCGCGGCACCGTCGAGCCGCGCCGGGCCGAGCAGACCCGCCTCGCCCTCACCGCCGCCAGCGCCGACCTGCGCCAGGCCGAACAGGCCGCCTCGTCGTCGCGCCTCGGCCGCGACAAGGTGCGCGCCCGCGAGAACGACATCGCCGCCCTCGAAGCCGGGCTGCGCCAGGCCCAGGCCGCATCGAAGGAAGTCGCCAGCCTGGTGGATGACCTGACCCTCCGCGCCCCGGCCGGCGGCGTGGTGCTGTCGCGCCTGCGCGACACCGGCGAGGTGGTTGCCGCCGGCGCGCCGATCTTCGACATCGTCGATCTCGACAAGCTCTACCTGAAGGTTTATGTGCCCGAAAAGCAGATCGGCCTCGTGCGCCTCGGCCTGCCGGCCCAGGTCTACACCGACGCCTACCCCGGCCAGACCTTCGCCGCCACCATCCGCTACGTGGCCAGCCAGGCCGAGTTCACCCCCAAAGAAGTGCAGACCCCCGACGAGCGGGTGAAGCTCAGCTACGCAGTGCGCCTGTACTTCGACACCAACCCCGACCACCGCCTCACCCCCGGCGTGCCCGCCGACGCGGTGATCCGCTGGAAGGACGGCGTGCCCTGGCAGGCGCCCCGCTGGTAGCGCCGGAATCACCATGACCGCCGAAACCGCCATCCGCGTCGACGGTTTCACCAAGCGCTACGGCAAGCGCGTGGCCGCCGACGGGCTCACCCTCGAGGTGAAGCGCGGCGAGATCTACGGGCTGGTGGGCGCCGACGGGGCCGGCAAGTCCAGCCTGATGAAGGCCATCGCTGGCGTGCTGTCCTTCGACGGCGGCACGGTGGAGGTCTTCGGCACCCGCATCGATTCGGCCCGCGCGGCCGAGCAGGTCAAGCAGCGCATCGGCTTTCTGCCCCAGGGGCTGGGGCTCAACCTGTACCCGGATCTGTCCATCGACGAGAACATCGACTTCTTCGGCCGCCTGCGCCTGGTGCCGGCCGACGTGCTCGCCGAGCGCAAGCGCGTGCTCCTCGGCATGACCCGCCTCGACGCCTTCCGCAACCGCCCGATGCGCCAGCTCTCCGGCGGCATGAAGCAGAAACTGGGCCTCGTGTGCACGCTGATCCACGAGCCCGATCTGGTGATCCTCGACGAGCCCACCACCGGCGTCGATCCCGTCTCCCGGCGGGATTTCTGGGCCATCCTCGGCAGGCTGCTCGAAGAAAAGGGCGTCACCGCGCTGGTGTCCACCGCCTATCTCGACGAGGCCGACCGTTTCCACCGGGTGTCGCTGTTCCACGAGGGCAAGGTGATGGGCGAAGGCACGCCGGCCGAACTGGTCGCCGTCGTGCCCGGCACCCTCGCCCTGTTCCGTGCCGAACCCCAGGCCGACGCCCTGCCGCGCCTCAAGGCGCGCTTTCCCCAGACCGAAGCGATGGGCACCTGGCTGCGGGTGTTCGCCGAAGGGCTCGACGCCACGGCCGCCCGAACCGAGATCGACGCCTGCCTCGACCAGCCCGCCCACCCTGCAGGCTCAGCTGTAGGTCGGACTTCAGTCCGACATTCGCTCTCCGATGCGCCGACTTGTCGGACTGAAGTCCGACCTACGGAAGCACCCCCCATCCGCCTCACCGACTGGTTCGCCCGCGAGCCCGAGCTGGAAGACGTCTTCGTCGCGATGCTGCGCCAGCGCGGCGCCAAACTCGAATCGGTCTTCCCGGAAGACGGCCTCACGCCCCACACCAGCACCGCGCCGGCCATCGAGGCCCGCGAGCTGACCCGGGTGTTCGGGGACTTCCGCGCCGCCGACGCGGTGAGCTTCCGGGTGCCCCAGGGCGAGATCTTCGGCCTGCTGGGGGCCAACGGCGCCGGCAAGACAACGGTCATCAAGATGCTCACCGGCATCCTCAAGCCCTCGTCCGGCTTCGGGATGGTGGCGGGCGCCGACATGCGGACCGCCGGCTGGGCGATCAAGGAACGCATCGGCTACATGAGCCAGGCCTTCTCGCTCTATCACGACCTCTCGGTGGTGGAAAACATCCGCCTCTACGCCGGAATCTACGGCCTCGACGACAAGGCCGCCAGGGTGCGCACCGACTGGGTGATCGGCATGGCCGGCCTCGCCGGCTTCGAGAACGACGCCGCCGGGCGCCTGCCCATGGGCCTGCGCCAGCGCCTCGCGCTGGGCTGCGCGCTGGTCCATCAGCCCCAGGTGCTGTTTCTCGACGAACCCACCTCCGGCGTCGATCCCATCGGCCGGCGGGTGTTCTGGGACATTCTGTTCCACCTCTCGCGGCGCGAGGGCGTGGCGATCCTCGTCACCACCCACTACATGGGCGAGGCCGAGCACTGCGACCACCTGGCCCTGATGTTCGCCGGCAAGGTGGTGGCCGACGCCTCGCCGGAGCAGATGAAGCAGGCCGTCACCGCCGAGGCCGGGCAGCTCCTCGAGCTGCGCGTCGACCGCCCGGCGCCGGCCCAGGCGGCGCTGGTGGCCGCCGGCTTTGCCAGCGCCGTGCTCCACGGCCGGGCGGTGCATCTGCTGTCGAAGGCCGCCGACGCCGACCTCGCCCGCCTGCCCGACATCCTCGCCGCGGCCGGCGTGCAGCTGCAGTCGGTTCAGCCGCGGCCCCTGTCGATGGAGGACGTGTTCGTCCATCAGGTGAGCGCCCTCGAAGCCGCCCAGCGGGGCACGCCATGAACCTGAAACGGATCGTCGCGCTGGCCTGGAAGGAATGGCGGGAGATCGTCCGCGACCGGCTGTTCTTCGCACTGGCCTTCATCGTGCCCACCATGCTGATGCTGATCTTCGGCTTCGGCCTGACCCTCGACGTGGAGAACCTGCCCTTCGCGGTGGTGGACCACGACCGCACGCCCGCCAGCCGCGACTACGCCTACCGCTTCATCTCGTCGCGCTACTTCGATTTCAAGGGCTACGCCGACGACGAGCGGACCATCGACCGCCTGCTGGCCGACAACCAGGTGCGGGTGGCGCTGGTGATCCCGCCGCGCTTTGACGAGCGCCTCAGCCGGGGCGAGCCGGCGCCAGTGCAGGTCATCATCGACGGCACCTTCCCGATGCGCGCCCAGACAACCCAGGGCTACGTGGCCGCCATCAACGCCGCGGTGAGCGCCGAGAACATGGCCCAGGCGCTGTCCACCGCCCGCGGCGTGCCCCTGGCCGAGGCCCGCGCCCGCGTCCAGCCGGTGAAGCTGGAGGTGCGCTACCTCTACAACCAGAGCATCAAGAGCATCTGGTCGATGGCGCCCAAGCTCATCATGCTCATCATGATGCTGTCGCCGCCCTTCCTCACCGCGCTGGGCGTGGTGCGCGAGAAGGAATCCGGCTCCATCTTCAACATCTACTCGTCCACCGTGTCGCCGGGCGAGTTCCTGCTCGGCAAGCTGGCGCCCTACGTGCTGATCTCCGCGGCCAACTGGTTCATCCTGTGGATGCTGTGCCTCTCGGTGTATCAGGTGCCCTTCAAGGGCGACCCGCTGTTCTTCACCCTCGCCAGCCTGATCTACGTGGTGTGTACCACCGGCTTCGGGCTGGTGATCTCGATGCTGGTTCAAACTCAGGTGGCGGCGATGATCATCACTAGCGTGGTCACCATCATCCCGGCGGTGCTGTATTCGGGCCTGCTGCTGCCCCTGTCGTCGCTCTCGCCGGGCGCCTCACTGATCGCCCACTCCCTGCCGCCGATGTACTACGGCCGCATCGTCACCGACTGCTTCCTGAAGGGCGCCGGCGCCGCCGAGCTGTGGCCCGACGCGCTGGTGCTCGCCGGCTACGCGGTGGGGCTGTTCGCCATCGGCTACCTGCTGTTCTCCAAGAGGCCGAAATCATGAAGGGCTTCTTCTCCATCGCCGGCCTGCGCCGCCTGCGGGTGATGACCTGGAAGGAGCTGCTGCAGCTCCTGCGCGACACCGCGCTGATGGTGTTCTTCCTCTACAGCTTCACCGGCGACATCTACGTGGCCGCCTCCGGCGTGTCGATGCAGCTGCGGAGTGCCGCGCTGGCAGTGCTCGACAACGACCGCAGCTTCGCCTCGCGGGAGCTGGCCAGCCGCTTCCAGCCGCCGTACTTCAAGCACGCCGGCGAGGCCGCCAGCCCCGACGCCAGCCTCAAGCTGCTCGACCGGGGCGACGCGATGGCAGTGCTCGACATCCCGCCGCGCTTCGAGGAGCGCCTCACCCGCGGCGAGCAGGTGCCGGTGCAGCTGCAGGTGGACACCACCAACTCGGTGCTGGGCTTCCTCGCCTCCAGCTACGCAGCGCAGATCGTCGGCCGCTACGCCGGCGAGGTGGCGATGCTGCGGGAAGGCCTTGCCGGCAGCGGCGGCCCGATGATCGAGGCCGAAACGCGCATCTGGTACAACCCCAACCAGTACGACCCGTGGTTCATGGGCATCTCGGAACTCCTCACCGTCGTCACCCTGTTCTCGATCCTGCTGCCGGCGGCGGCGATGGTCCGCGAGAAGGAGCGCGGCACCATTGAGCAGCTGATGGTCACGCCCCTCACGCCCTTCCAGATCCTCTTCCCGAAGGTCATCGCGATGACGCTGGCCATCGTCGCCGGCACCGCCATCGCACTGTTTGGCGTGCTCGGGCCGGTGTTCAACCTGCCCATGCGCGGCAGCCTGCCGGCCTTCTTTCTGATCACCGCGCTGTACGTCTTCACCACCGCCGGCCTGGGCCTGCTGGCGGCCACGGTGTCGCGCAACCTGGCCCAGGTGGGCATGCTGACCATCGTGATCCTGATGCCCATGCTGCTGCTCTCCGGCGCGTGGACACCGCTGGAGGCCATGCCGCCGTGGATGCGCCTCGCCGCCGGCTTCTCGCCGCTGCACTACTACCTGGATTCCGCCTACGGCATCCTCCTCAAGGGCGCGGGGATGGACCTGCTGTGGGATTCGGTGCTGGCGATGGGCGTGCTGGGCGTGACGATCTTCGGCATCGGCATGGCGCGGTTCAGCCGGCAGTTCGGCTAGCCGCTGTCTGAAAAGGGCAACACGCGTCACCGGACGACACAATCCCTTGCAGCACGTGGCTGCAAGGGATTGTGCGGCGGGGTAAGCTCAGGGCCAAACGAGGGGCGCGTCAATGCGCCCCTGCCCTGGCAGACGAAACCTGCCACGGAGGCCCTCATGTCGCGAAAGATCCCGCTAGCGCTTGGCACCCTTGCCCTCGTTGCCGCCTGTGCGGCGCCCCAGGTCCGGCTGAAGCCCGAAGCCCGGGCCGAGATCGACGCCGTCGACAGCGTGCTCATCGTTTCCCCTGGCACCCTCGGGGCCAGGGCCTCATCCCCAGGCGCCCGCAGCACCGACCCGATCCTCGAAACCCTGCACGACTACGATCTCCGCGCCGCGCTGCAGGAGGCCTGGCGTGCCGAATCCATCCGCGGCAGCACGGTCCGCTTCGTGCCGAAGCTCCGGGTGGAGCGCATTTCCCCCGGCGATCCGGCCGGCCCTGCGCAGATGCGCACCCTCTTCGACAACGCGCGGGGCTCGGCGGTGATGTTCGCCAACATCGACTACCGCCTGCGCGACAGCGCGCTGGTGGTGTCCGCCCAGGTCGAGATCTACCCACGCGCGCCCGCCCTGCTGCGCTTCCGGCATGCCCCCGACGGCAGCGAGCCCCTCGACGGGGGCAGCGTGATCTACCGCCAGCGCTTCGAGGAAAGGCAGGCGCCCGTCACCCCCGCCAGCGCCCGCGGCCAGCTCGACGACGCCGTGCAAGGCGTCGTCCGCCAGATCATCGCCAGCCTCAACGAGGCGCCCTGAGCGCCTGCGGATCAGGCCCCGACCAGGGTGGCCAGCGGTGCGAGGTGGGTCTCGTCGATGGGTTCGAAGCGCTTGAAGTGCAGGTCGTCGAGCACCCGGAGGCCCGCCGGGTCCTGGTGCATGGCGCACAGGATGCGCTGGATCGCCTCGCGCTTGTCGGCCCACTCCGGCGCCACCATGAAGCAGTGGAAGGCGGCGCCGTCGCGGCTCTCGCCCACCACCTGCAGCTGGTCGCGGGTCGAGGCGCTCATGCCGCTCCAGGTCTCGTTGAACACGAAGCCCAGATCGGCCTCGCCCTGCAGCACCGCCTTGGCAGCGTTGAGGTGGTTGCCGACGAAGCGGAAATCTGCGCCGGCCACGTCGAGGCCTTCGCGGCGCAGCACCTGCAGGCCCAGATCGTGGATGACGAGCTTGTCGGTGGCGCTGGCGATGCGCGGCGCATCGGGCACGGCGGCGCCCGCCCGGGTGACCACGATGGTCTCGTCATTCACCCCGGCCGGCCGGGCCACCGGCACGAAGCCCTTGTCCCGGGCGTAGCACAGGGCGCTGAAGGGGTTGGCGTACACCACGTGGAAGCTGTTCTCGAGCACCGCCTGACGCTCGACCAGGAAGTTGTCCTGGGGCTCGAAGTGGATGCCGATGCCCAGGTTGCGCTGGAGATAGGTGTTGAGGGTGAACCAGCCGAGCAGGTTCTTGGCCGTGTCGTGGGGACACACGCTGAGCTTGAATTGGCTTGCCATGGGCTTATCCCGCGATCCGGCAAGGCAAGGGGGTACGGATCGACGCACGCGTCGACGACATCTGCTGGGGCATGGCGGTAACCTCTGTCGGGTTGTCTGTGTGACTTCAGCCCGCCGCCGCGCCTACATGCTGCAAGGCGGCGAACCGGAAGTTCATGATCCTAGCAAATGTCTTTTGCAAAAACTCACAAACCTGTCACGTTTTTGGCATGAAAAATGACGTCACAGCCAATCCACCAGGGATACGCCCAGACCGAAGGTGGTCTGGCGGTGGTTGTAGTCGATCAGGGTTTCGCCGTAACCGGTGAAGAGCTGCAGATAACCCTTGAGGTTGCGGTGGATGGGGATGCTCCAGTCGAACTGGGCCGCCCCGCGGGACTGGTTACCCGACAGCAGGGTGCTGCGCAGGGTCAGGCCGAAGCCGTGCTCGCCCGCCTGCCACATGGCCTGGATGTCGCCGTGGCCCATGTATGAGGTGATGTCCGGGTTGTCGTCCTTGGTGGTCTTCTCCGGAAGGCGCAGCCACGGGCGGAACACCAGCGCGAAGTCGCCGCGCTCGATGCCGATCTGGCCGACGATCCGGTTCCAGCTGCGCGACAACGGCTGGCTGCTGCCGTTGGACTGGTGGTTGAGCCCCAGGGACATCATCTTCACCTTGAAGCCGGCGCCGGCATCCAGGTTGGTGCGGAACACCGCCATCAGCTCGGGCTCGTAGTCGGTCTCGCGGAAGGGCGACGAGAAGCGTTTGTTGTACACCTGCCAGTTGGACTGCTGGGTGTAGCCCATCCACAGGTCGCCGTGACGGCCGAACAGGCCTTCCCACAGCTTGGTCTTGAAGCTGATCTGGTACTTGGCCTCGGCCGGGTCCACGTTGTTCGGCGTCGTCACCACGTTGAGCGGGTTGGGCGAGGTCGGCAGGTTGTTGGGCGAGTTGCTCCAGCGGGCCAGCAGCAGGTAGGTGGGCTTGTACGGGCGGATCAGGAAGGTGCCCTTCTTGTCCTCGGCATCCAGCTCCCAGCGGGCCGAAAACGGCGAGTCGTCATAAGCCACCGGCGCCGGCGCCTCCTGGTGGGGACGGCCCACGGCCTCGTCGTAGCAGGCCAGGCGCTCGGTGTTGTCGGCCACCTTGGCGCAGCCGGCCGGATCGCCGGCCAGCGCGACGCCGCCGGCGCCCATCAGCAGCCCGGCGATGGCCAGTCGTTGCCTTGCGTTCATGCGTTTGTCTCCGATTGTCTTGAAGGTGTTCAGCCGGCCCGGCGCGAGGCCAGAAACTCCCCAAGGATACGCCCGGTATGCGACCGCGCGACCTCCACCACCGCCTCCGGCGGGCCTTCGGCGACGATCTCGCCGCCGCCCTCGCCGCCTTCCGGGCCCAGGTCGATGAGCCAGTCGGCCTCGGCCATCAGGTCCAGGTCGTGCTCGATCACCAGCACCGTGTGGCCGGCATCCGCCAGCCGGTGGAGCACGTGGATCAGCTTCTCCACGTCGGCCATGTGCAGGCCGACGGTGGGCTCGTCGAGCACGTACAGCGTGTGCTTCTCGGGCGGCAGCGGACGGCCCGGGCCAGTGGCGGATTCGCCCGCCCGGCCACGCACCTTGGCGAGCTCCGACACCAGCTTGATCCGCTGGGCCTCGCCGCCCGATAGCGTCGGGCTCGGCTGGCCGAGGGTGAGGTAGCCGAGGCCCACGTCCTGCAGCAGCCTGAGCGGATGGGCGATGGACGGATGGGCGGCGAAGAACTCCACCGCGTCTTCCACCGCCATGTTCAGCACCTCGGCCACGCTCCTGCCCTTCCATTGCACGGTGAGCGTCTCGGGGTTGAAGCGGGCGCCACCGCAGGCCTCGCAGGGCAGCTTCACGTCGGGCAGGAAGTTCATCTCGATGGTGATGCGGCCCTGGCCTTCGCACACTGGGCAGCGCCCGGCGCCGGTGTTGAAGGAGAAGCGCGAGGCGTTCCAGCCGCGCATCTTGGCTTCCGTCGTTTCGGCGAAGAGCTTGCGGATGGCGTCCCAGAAGCCGATGTAGGTGGCCGGGCAGGAGCGCGGCGTCTTGCCGATCGGGGTCTGGTCTACTTCGAGAACACGGCCGATCTGCGCCATGCCGTCCACCGACGCACAGCCCACCGGGCCTTGCGCCACCAGGCTGGCGTGGAGCACGTCGCGGGCGAAGGTGGACTTGCCCGAGCCGGACACGCCGGTGACCACCGTCAGCCGGGCCAGCGGCACGCGGGCCGAGACGTGCTTGAGGTTGTGGAGGGTGGCGCCGGCCACCACCAGCGCCGGGTGGTCGTCTGCCACATCGCGGCGCGGGGCCAGCGGATGCACCAGCGGATGGGCAAAGCAGCGGCCGGTGGCGGATTCCGGCGCGGCCATCAGCTCGGGCAGCCTGCCTTCGGCGACGATGCGCCCGCCGCGCACACCGGCGCCGGGGCCCAGGTCGATCACGTGGTCGGCGCGGCGGATGGTGTCCTCGTCGTGCTCCACCACCAGCAGGGTGTTGCCGCGGCCGCGGAGTTTTTCGAGCGTATCCAGCAGCAGCCGGTTGTCCCGCGGGTGCAGGCCGATGGTCGGCTCGTCGAGGATGTAGCACACGCCGGTGAGGTTGGAGCCGAGCTGGGCCGCCAGCCGGATGCGCTGGGCCTCGCCGCCGGAGAGCGTGGGCGCGGCCCGGTCCAACGCCAGATAGCCGAGGCCCACCTGCTGCAGAAAGTCCAGCCGGCCGCGGATCTCGGTGATCAGGTCGCGGCCGATGTCGGCCTCGCGGCGTTCCAGCTGCAGCCCCTCGAAGAAGCCCGACACCTTGCCCACCGCCAGCGACGCCAGCTCATGCAGACCCAGGTCGCGGAAACGCACCGCCCGCGCCACCGGGTTGAGGCGCGCGCCGTGGCAGCTGGGGCAGGCTTCGTCGGATTCGTGCTCCAGCTCGCCCAGATCCAGGTCGTCCGGATTCTCGACCTTGCCGGCGATCTTCACGCCGGTGCCGTAGCAATCGGGGCACCAGCCGTGCTTGGCGTTGTAGGAGAACAGGCGCGGATCGGGCTCGGGGAAGCTGGTGCCGCAATCCGGGCAGGCGCGCAGCGTGGACAGCGTGGTGAGCGCCGCGCCGGGCACCGCCAGGGGCAGCACCTTCAGCACGCCCTTGCCGTGGTCGAGCGCGGCCTGCACGTATTCGCGCAGCAAGGGTTCGGTCTCGACGCCAACCTTGACCATGCCCACCGGCAGCTCGATGTTGTGCTCCTTGTAGCGGTCGAGGCGCGGCCATTTTTTGGTGGGCAGGTAGTCGCCATCCACGCGCAGCTGCTCGAAGCCTTTGCCGCGGGCCCACTTGGCGAGGTCGGTGTACAAACCCTTGCGGTTGATGATGAGCGGCGCCAGCAGCTCGACCGACTCGCCGGCGTGGTCGCGCAGGATCTGGGCGACGATGGCCTCGAAGCTCTGGGGCGTCACCGGCACGTCGCAATCGGGGCAGTACTGGGTGCCCAGCTTCACGTACAGCAGGCGCAGGAAGGGCTGGATCTCGGTGAGCGTGCCCACCGTGCTCTTTCGTCCGCCGCGGCTCACCCGCTGCTCGATGGCGACGGTGGGCGGGATGCCGAAGATCGCATCCACATCCGGCCGCGCCGAGGGCTGGGCAAACTGCCGGGCGTAGGCGTTGAGGGATTCCAGATAGCGCCGCTGGCCCTCGCCGAACACGATGTCGAAGGCCAGCGTGGATTTGCCCGAGCCCGAAAGCCCGGTGATCACCGTGAACTGATCGCGCGGAATGTCGAGGCTGACGTTCTTCAGGTTGTGGTGGCGGGCGTGGCGGATGGTGATGGCGTTGTCCGGCACCACCCTGTAGCGCGCCGGCGGCTCGGCCACCACCGGCGCAGCCTGCAGGCGGGCGAGCTGGTCGGCGTAATCGGCCAGCGCGCGGCCGGTGTGGGACGCAGGCGTGGCGATCACCTGGGCCGGCGTGCCTTCGGCGACGATCAACCCGCCACCGGCGCCGCCTTCGGGGCCGAGATCCACCAGCCAGTCGGCGGCGGCGATCACGTCCAGGTTGTGCTCGATGACGACCAGCGAGTGGCCAGCATCGATCAGTTTTTCGAATGCCGATAGCAACCGGGCCACGTCCTCGAAATGCAGGCCAGTGGTGGGCTCATCGAACAGAAATAGCAGGCCTGGATCGGCGGAATCTATCGATTTTTTCGATCGTTTTGCCGCCAGTTGGGCGGCCTCGGCCAGATAACCGGCGAGCTTCAGGCGCTGGGCCTCGCCGCCCGAGAGCGTGGGCACCGGCTGGCCAAGGCGCAGGTATTCGAGGCCCACGTCGGCCAGGGGCGCCAGCGCGGCGAGCACGGCTTTCTGGTCCGCAAAGAAGGCCAGGGCTTCGGAGACGGTCATCTCCAGCACGTCGGCCACGGATTTGCCGCGCCATTCGAGGGCCAGGATCTCGGGCCGGTAGCGCTTGCCGTCGCAGTCGGGGCAGCGGAGATACACGTCGGACAGGAACTGCATCTCCACGTGCTCGAAGCCCGAGCCGGTACACGTCGGGCAGCGCCCGGTGCCGGAGTTGAAACTGAAGGTGCCCGGCGTGTAGCCGCGGTCCTTGGCCTCCTGCAGGTTGGCGAAGAGCTTGCGGATGGCGTCCCAGGCGCCCACGTAGCTCACCGGGTTGGAGCGGGCGCTCTTGCCGATGGGCGACTGGTCGACCATCACCACGCCCTTCAGCTGATCCACGCCCACCAGGCCATCAAAGGCGCCGGGCGGCTCGGACGGCTGGCCGAAGTGCTTGGCCAGCGCCGGGAACAGCACGTCCTGGATCAAGGTGGATTTGCCCGATCCGGACACGCCGGTGATGCCCACCAGCCGCTGCAGCGGGATCGCCAGATCGACGCCCTGCAGGTTGTGCTGGCGCGCGCCGGTGAGGGTGAGGCGCGGCGCATCCCCAGCCACCGGGCGCGGCTGGCGACGCGTGTCGACGCGCTTGCGGCCGGAAAGGTAGGCGCCGGTGAGGGACGTCGGGTCGTTGGCAATCTGGGTGGGCGGGCCGTAGGCGACGATCTCGCCGCCCCGCTCGCCGGGGCCGGGGCCGATGTCGAGCAGGCGGTCGGCGGCGAGCATCAGCTGCGGGTCGTGCTCCACCACCACCAGCGAGTTACCGGCGTCGCGCAGGCGCTCCATCACCCCGAGGATGCGCCCGATGTCCCGCGGATGCAGACCGATGGACGGCTCGTCGAGCACGAACAGGGTATTCACCAGCGAGGTGCCCAGCGCCGTGGTGAGGTTGATCCGCTGCACCTCGCCGCCCGACAGGGTGCGCGACTGGCGGTCCAGCGTCAGGTAGCCGAGGCCCACGTCCTGCAGGTAGCGCAGGCGGCCCTTGATCTCGTCCACCAGCAGCTCGGTGGCTTCGTCGAGTGGCGCCGGGAGATCCAGCGCCGCGACGAAGGTGGTCACGTCGTCGATGGGCAGAGCGAGGAGCTCGCTTATCGCGAGCTGGGGGAATGGAGCATGGGAAGTGGGGAGTGGGCCTTGCCCGGCGCTGGTGCGCTGGCGATCGGCAGCCACAGGCGTGTCAGCCCCCTCCGCCCGCCCTACTCCCCATTGCCCACTTTCCACTCCCCAGAGCTTCCATAGCAGCGCCTCCGGCTTGAGCCGGGCACCGTGGCAGGCGGGGCATTCGGTGTAGCTGCGGTAGCGCGACAGCAGCACCCGGATGTGCATCTTGTAGGCCTTGGTCTCCAGCCAGTCGAAGAAGTGGCGCACGCCGTACCAGTAGCGCGGCCAGCTGGAATCCCAGTTCTTCCACTTCTCGTCGCCTTCGAGCACCCAGCGGCGGTGATCTTCCGGCAGGTCGCGGAAGGGAATGTCCATCGCCACGCCGTACTTCTTCGCCATCTTCGCCAGGTCGTCCTGGCATTCCTTGAAGCTGGGGCTCTGCCAGGGCTTCACGGCGCCTTCGGCGAGGGTCTTGGATTCGTCCGGGATCACCAGCCCGAAATCCACGCCGATCACCCGCCCGAAGCCGCGGCAGGTGTCGCAGGCGCCAATGGGCGAGTTGAACGAGAACAGGCTGGGCGTCGGGTCCGGATAGGAAATGTCGCAGTCGGCGCAGTGCAGGCCGCTGCTGTACTTCCAGCGGGTTTCGGCTTCGCCATCGACGGCATGCACCGTGAGCTTGCCGTGACCGGCGCGCAGGCCGATCTCCAGCGCTTCCATCACCCGGGCGTGCTCGGCGTTGCCGAGGCGGAAGCGGTCCTGCACCACATGCAGCACCTCGCCGTCGCGGGCGTGGATGCGGGTGTAGCCCTGGCGGGCGAGGAGCTCGGCGACCTCGTCCTCGCCGAAGTTGGCCGGCACGGTGACGGGAAAGCTCACCACCAGCCGCGGGTCGCCCGCCGCGGCGGCACGGGCGGCGATGTCGGCAAAGATCGTCGCCGGCGTATCCCGCGTCACCGGCTTGCCGCAACCGCGGCAGTGCAGGCGCGCGGCGCGGGCGTAGAGCAGCTTGAAGTGGTCGGCCAGCTCGGTCATCGTCCCGACGGTGGAGCGGGACGTGCGCACCGGGTTGGTCTGGTCGATGGCGATGGCTGGCGGCACGCCGTCGATGCGGTCCACCTGGGGCTTGTCCATCCGGTCGAGGAACTGCCGGGCGTAGGGCGAGAAGGTCTCGACGTAGCGGCGCTGGCCCTCGGCGTAGAGGGTGTCGAACACCAGCGAGCTCTTGCCCGAGCCGGACACGCCGGTCACCACCACGAGTTCGTGGTGGGGAATGTCGAGGGACAGGTTCTTGAGGTTGTTCTGACGCGCGCCGCGGATGCGGATGACGCTATCGGTGGCGGGCGCGGCGTGGTCGCCGGAGCAGGCGGGATCGGAGCACATGGGGGGAGCAGTCTGAGGAAGCGGCGAACGCGATTGTAGCGTCCGACACCACTGCGCCCGCGTGGTTCAGGTGCCGAGGAGCTTGTCAGTGGCGGCCTGATCCACCAGCGAGACGTCGCGGAACAGCCGGGTATCGGGGGATTCGGTCTGCTGGGCCAGGGCCCGGGCGGTGATCGCCATCACCGCATCGTGGTCGCCGTCGGAGATCAGTACCACCTGGCCAGCCGGCGCCACATGGGCCACATAGCCGCGCATCACCTTGCCGTTGGGCAGCCCCACCGCCACGTTGTCGCCCACCCGCAGCCCAGCCCATTCGGGCGGCAGCGACAGCTCGCCAGCCACGTACTGCTTGTGCTTGAGGGTGAGCAGGCCCTGGCTGCCCTCGGGCTTCTTGAGGGTGGGCGGCGAGGTTGTCCGGCGCAGGGTGGGCACCGGCGGCGTGCGGCCGGCGAGCAGGCTGGCGTGCAGCGCCTGCACCGACGACAGGGCCGAACCGGCCTGCTTGGCGGGCAGGGCGATCCAGGCGAGCCCCTCGTCCAGATCGTGGATCAGCGCCGGGAACTCACCGAGCATCTTGCGGCGCAAGGCCTCGTCGGCCGGCGGATTGACACACGCCAGCAGGCGGTTGGCGATGAGCAGGCGGCTTGCCCACTGGGGGCTGTCGGGGCCGTAGCGGTAGACCACCTTGGCCAGCACGTGCACCCAGTAGCGCTCGAGGAAGTTGCGGGCGACGCTGACCGGCTCCTGCCCCACCAGCAGGTAGATGGCGCGGCTGGCCTGGTGCAGGGCCACCTCCCGGCGCTCCATGTTCACCGCGGTGTCGATGTGCTGGGCGGCGCGGGTGATGGCGCTCTTCTGGCGGGTGGTCAGGAGGGTTTCGAGCACCCCGAGGGCGAGTTCGAAATCCCGCCGGGTCGGCCTGGGCAGACGCCCGAGGGAGCGCACCATCGACGCCAGCCCGCGACACACGGGCAGCTCCGGCGTGCAGTCGGGCGGCAGCGTGCGACCCAGATTGGCGATGCGATCCACCAGCTGGAAGGCCGGGTGACGTTCGATGGAAAGCAGCTTCTGGCTACGCAGGGCAAGGCGCAGCAGCGGCACCCGCAGGCCGACCAGGAGAGTCCGGATCGTCTGGGGCAGATCGGGGTCGGTCTCGGCCCGGTTGCAGACCGTCTCCACCACCTCAACTGCCACCGCCTGGACAGGGCTGAGGAGCGCGCCCAGCTCGCTGGCGCCCAGCGCGGCCGGCACGCCACCGAACTTCTGGCGCTCCACCAGCCACGCCTCGATGCGCTCCACCAGCGCCGACGCCAGCCCGGGGTCGACGCCGCCGGTCTGCGCCGGCGCGGCCTCGTGCTGGGCCATGGACGCCAGGCGCAGCGCATCCACCGGATCGATGGGCAGGCTGGCGCGGGCCGCCGGCGTGTCGGTCCACTCCTCTTCTTCGTCGGCGCCGTGGCGGATCGGCGCGAAGAGCCCTCGGGTCACCTGCCCCCGGACGGCCAGCGCCTCGTCGGCCAGCTCATGCTCCATCTCCCGATAGAAGCGGGACAGGCGGTCGCCGATCGGCTGCTCCAGGCGCTGCAGCAACTGGAGCGCCTGGGACGGGCTGAGCTTCTCGACCTCCTTGAGCACACGCAGGGCGCGGCACACGGTGGCGGTGCCCAGCGGGGATTCCTCGGTCAGCTGGATGCCGCCTTCGATCAGCTGCAGGCGCAGCCGCAGGTGCAGGGCCGCCAGCTCCCGCCCGCAGCGCTCCTGCAGGCGCCGGTCGAGGTTGATCAGGGCGATGGAGTAGTCGGACTCGTCCGAGCGGACAAGATTGATCGGCCGCACCCCTTCGGCCGGCTTGGGTGCCCGCCGCCCGCCGACCAGCTCGTCAAAGCAGGCGCCCGCCGCTGCCGACAGCACATCCTGCCACGTCCGGTGCCGGATCACCTCGCCAGCGCCTTCGAGAAGGGCTTTCAGGAAACCTTCGCGGGCGCGCGCGAGCAGGAGCGCAGCCTGCTCGGCAGCCTGGATGCTCGCGCGGGGTCGATGGGGCATGGACGGACGGAAAGGGTTTTTCAGACACAGAGTTATACACAGCAGCCCTGCTGCTTCACTGTGACAGAAGCCCGATCCGGGCAGATTTTCGGAGCACTCGCCAGGCGATGATCAGCGCGAAACCCGCGGCGAGGCTCCATTTCACCGCCGAACAGCAGGCCGACAGGGGAATCGCCAGGCTCTCCACACCAAACGGCCCGGAGAGCAGATGGACCTGGAACAGGTTCTCCGCCAGATCGAAGACCGCCGCCACGGGCAGCATCCAGGCCGTCCGACGGGCGGCGGGCGAGTCCGGGTCGCCGAACAGGCCGGCGCGGGTCGCCAGCACGTAACCGAAGGCGGCGTAGATGAACAGGTGGGCGAAATCCCACGGCAGATGGGCCCGATAGCTGCGCAGCCCGGCGTCGCCCCACTGGCCGAGCACCGCCCAGTATCGATCAGATTGAAAACTGAGCTGCAGAACGAAAATATTCGGCCGTAATTGGTGGACCAAGCCGCCAATGTGAGCCTGTGACACGACGTAAACCAGGGTCGAGATGGCGGCCGCGGGTAAGGACGTGCGAGTCATGCCGGGCTCCTCGAAAGTCGGTGATGGGGCGGCCGGTCCGTGATGCACGGCACACCACAAACCATCAAAAAACTAAAAAACCGCGAATGTGAAATATTTGAAACGACAAAAATATCGTTTTTGATAAAATTTAGACAATCCAACGCAGGCCACCCGTCATGAACACAGCTACGGCAACTCGCCCCCTCACTCACGCAGAGCTGAACGAAACCCTGTCTGCGGTGCGTATTCCGCCCTGCCCCAGCATCGTTGCTGAAGTGTTGAGGGAAGCCCAGCGGGACGAACCGTCGATGAAGGTGCTGAGCCGCATCGTCGCTTCAGATGTCAGCATGTCGGCCGCCGCCGTCAAGCTGGCCAATTCGCCGATGTTCTCGCCGGGCTCCCGGGTGCGCAGTGTCCAGCAGGCGGTCAATCGCCTGGGTATCAACCACATCCTGAGTGTGGTCGTGGCCGTCGCGCTGCGCAACACCTCCAGCCACCTGCCGGCCGACGTGATGGAACGCTTCTGGTCGCGGGCCTCGACCCTGGCCCTCGCCGCCGGCGTGCTGGCCCGCGGACACGTGGGCATCTCGCCCGACGCGGCCTACACCTTTGCGCTGTTCCAGGACGCCGCGGTGCCGGTGCTGATGACCACCTTCCCCGACTACGCCGCGCTCTACACCGGCGCGGCCGACCACGGCTACAGCCTGGTCCAGCTGGAGCAGGAACATTTCCGCTGCGACCACGCCGTGGCCGGCTGGCTGCTGGCGCGCAGCTGGGGGCTGTCCGACCGGATCGCCAACGCCATCCGCTACCACCACGACCCCGAAGCCTACATCCTGCCCGAGAAGGAGCTGCCGTCCGACGCCCTGGCATTGATCGCGGTGAGCGTCATCGCCGAGCACGTCCTGGGCGACTACACCCATGACGCCCATGCGGTGGGCGACCGATCTTTCGAGAACGCCAAGACCTCCCTGGGCGTCTCCGATGCCGAAGTGGACGAACTGCACGACACCATCGCCGCCGCGCTGATCTGACCCGGCCTGACGGGCCCCGGCTCCATAAACGAAACCCGCCTTCCGGCGGGTTTTGCTTTTGTGCGAACAGACTGACGCGACACCTTACTCGGCAGCGGCGGCCTTCTTGCGGGTGGCCGGCTTCTTGGCGGCTGGCGTCTTCGGTTCCTTCTTCTCGAACTCGAAGCCCACCTTTCCGTCGTCGCCACGCACCAGGAAAGCCGAGAACTTGCGCTTGGTGCGGCTAGATACGAAGCCCTTCAGCAGCTCGGTGCGGCCGGTGTCGAGGAGCTTGTGCATCTGCTCCCGCTCGATGGGCTGCTGCAGGATGATCTTGCCGGAGCGGAAATCGCAGGATTTCTCGGGCCCGACGGATTTCTCGCAGACGTAGGCCATGCCGTGCTCGAACACCCGCGCCGAACACTTGGGGCAGGCGCCCAGGGTTTCCTGATCCGAGAAATCCACCGGCTCGGCGGTTTCGTCTTCCTTCGGCTGGCCAAAGTCGAACTCGGGCTGCTTGTCGTCGTTGAGACGGATCTCGGCATTGAACAGCCGGCCCATCTTGTTGCGGAAGCCCATCAGCGGGCCGACGCGGCCAGTGGCGAGCAGCGCCTCGATCTCGGGGATCTCGAACTGGCGGCCGGCGACGATCTTCCAGGCGTTCCAGTCGCAGCTCTGGCAGGCGAACTTCTTGTAGTTCTCCTTCACCACGCCGCCGCAGCGGGGGCAAGGCGTGGCCAGGGTGACGAAGTCGCCCGGCACGGTGTCGGATTCGTAGCGCTTGGCGCGCTCGACGATGTCCCGGGTCATGGCCTGGATGTGGTCCATGAACTCGGCCCGCGACAGCGCGCCCCGCTCCATCTGGGCCAGCTTGTGCTCCCATTCGCCGGTGAGTTCGGGCGAGGTGAGCTCGTTGGTGCCGAGGCCGCGCAGCAGGGTGATGAGCGAGAAGGCCTTGGCGGTCGGGATCAGCTCCTTGCCGTCGCGCAGGATGTAGGTCTCGCCGATCAGGTTTTCGATGATCTGGGCACGGGTTGCCGGGGTGCCGAGGCCGCGGCCGGCCATGGCAGCGCGCAGCTCCTCGTCGTCGACCATCTTGCCGGCGCCTTCCATCGCGGAAAGCAGCGTGGCTTCGTTGAAGCGTGCGGGCGGCTTGGTGACCAGCGCCTTGACGAGGATCTCGTCGGTGGAAACCTTCTCGCCGGGCTCGACGGCCACCAGCTGGGGCGCGCCGCCCTCGTCCTCGCTCACCGCGGCGGCCTTGCCATACACGGCCAGCCAGCCCGGATTGACGAGCACCTTGCCTTCGGTCTTGAAGGCTTCGCCCTCGACACGGGTGACGCGGGTGGTGATGCGGTATTCGGCCGCCGGGTAGAACACCGACAGGAAGCGCCGGGTGACCAGATCGTAGATCTTGGCTTCGGCCTCCGACAGGCTCTTGGGCGCGGTGCCCGTGGGCACGATCGCAAAGTGGTCGGAGATCTTGGCGTTGTTGAAGATGCGCTTGTTCGGCTTGACCCAGCCCTGCTTGACGATCTGGTTGGCGAAGGGCGCGTAAGCGTCCGGCAGGCCGGCAAGAATGCCCGGCACCTGGCCCACGTAGTCTTCGGGCAGCGCACGGGCGTCGGTACGCGGGTAGGTCAGCACCTTGTGCTTCTCGTACAGGGCCTGAGCGAGCTGCAGCGTGGTGCGGGCCGAGAAGCCGAAGCGGCCGTTGGCCTCGCGCTGAAGGGAGGTCAGATCGAACAGCAGCGGTGAGAGCTGGGTGGACGGCTTGGATTCTTCCTCCACCGTGCCGGTCTTGCCTTCGCACTTGGCCTTGATGGCCTCGGCGCGGGCTTTTTCCCACAGGCGAAAGGCGGTGGCGTGCTCGGCAAGCGGCGCGCCATCCTCGGGCTTCCTGAAACCTTCGTCGAACCAGCGGCCCACGTAGGCGCCGGCCTGGCAGCCGAAGCTGGCTTCCAGCTCCCAGTAGTCGGTGGGCTTGAAGGCGCGGATCTTCTCCTCGCGCTCGACGACGATCGCCAGCGTGGGGGTCTGGACCCGACCGACCGTGGTCAGGTGGAAACCGCCGGTCTTGGAGTTGAAGGCGGTCATCGCCCGGGTGCCGTTGATGCCGATCAGCCAGTCGCTCTCGGCGCGGCACACCGCAGCCTGGCGCAGGCCTTCGACATCCGCCGCGGCACGCAGCTGGGCAAAGCCATCGCGGATCGCCCCGGCGGTCATGGACTGCAGCCACAGGCGCTGCACCGGCTTGGTGGAGCCGGAGTGCTGCACGATGAAGCTGAAGATCAGTTCCCCCTCGCGGCCCGCGTCACAGGCGTTGATGAGGCCGGTGACATCCTTGCGCTTGATGAGGCGGGTGAGGAGCTTGAGGCGGTCCTCGGTCTTCTCGATCGGATTGAGCGCGAAGTGGGGCGGGATGACCGGCAGGTGGGCGAATGACCACTTGCCCCGCTTGACCTCGAATTCGGCCGGCACCGTGAGTTCGAGCAGATGGCCGACGGCCGACGAGAGCACGTAGTGCTCCGACTCGAAGAAATCTTTTTCTTTGGTGAAGCCGCCGATGGCGCGGGCGATGTCCGCCGCAACCGAGGGTTTTTCCGCAATGATCAGCTGCTTGCTCATGCCTGTGGGTGCGCCCGACTCAGGTTGTTGGGGGAGCGGCGCATCATACGGAAGCCTGCGCCGGGCTTGCAAGCAGCCCGAAAATCAGTGCAAGGCGTATGAGACCGGCTCGTCGTCTTCGTCCGACTCGTTGAGCAGCTCGTCGAGGATCAACCCGTTAATCGGGCGATCCTGCTGCCACAACACCATCAGGACGATGACCTTGAGGTTTTCCAGTTCGATTTCGGATTCGCCGAGGGCCAGGGCCCGCTCGACGATCATCTCGCGGCATTCGGCGTCGAGGATACCGGCATTTTCAAGAAACTGCAGGAAGCCGCGGCATTCGACGCCCAGACGGACGAGTTCGTCGTCGGCATAGACGCGCAGCGAACCGGGCCGGGCGACCTGAGCCGGACGCTCGCCGTCGGACAGCTGGCGCAGGCCGGAGAGCCAGTCGAGGGCTTCGGAGATTTCTTCTTCCTCGAAGCCGGCAGCCGTCAGCTTGCGAGCCAGTTGCGCGGGTTCGGGGCACGCGTCGGCGTGAACGTAGTTCTCGAAGAGATACACGAGGATGTCGAACATGGCGCGGGGCCTGGGGCCGGTCATTTTTAGAGACGCTGGAAACGACCTCCGGGCAGGCGGGAAACGCGCCCTTCGAGTTCCAGCGTAAGCAGAATGGCGTAGAGCGCTTCCGGCGTCAAGCTGGTGCGCTGCACCAACGTGTCCATGTCCACGGGGTCATGCCCGAGGGATGCGATGACCGGGGCATTTTCGTCGTCATCCGGCCCCATCGTGGGCGCCGCTGGCGCTGCAGTGCGGCATGTGTCGAGGCGCAGCTCTTCGAGGATGTCCTCGGCCGATTCGACCAGTTTTGCGCCGTCGCGGATCAGCTGATGGCAGCCCCGCGCCACCGGCGAATGAATCGAACCGGGAATCGCGAAGACCTCGCGCCCGCAGTCGGTGGCGAGTCTGGCGGTGATCAGCGAGCCGCTCTTGAGCGCCGCCTCGACGACCAGCACGCCCTTCGCGAGCCCGGCGATCAGCCGGTTGCGACGGGGGAAGTTGTGGGCCAGCGGCGCGGTGCCGAGGGGGTATTCGCTGACGATGGCACCGGCCTCGGCGATGCGTCGGGCGAGGGCTGCGTTACGTGCCGGGTAGATGCGGTCGGCGCCGGTGCCGATCACCGCGACGGTGCTGCCCGGGCCGGCCAGCCCGCCCCGGTGGGCGGCGGCGTCGATCCCCAGCGCGAGCCCGCTGACGATGCCCAGCCCGCCCTGGGACAGCACCGTGGCGAAGGCTTCGGCGTTGGCCTCGCCCTGGGGCGTGGCGCTGCGGGCGCCGACGACGGCGATGGACTGGCGCGACAGGAGCGCCGGATCGCCCTTCACGTAGAGCAGCACCGGCGGATCGGGGATTTCGAGCAGCGCCGCGGGATAGAGCGGATCGCCGAGGGTGATGACGCTGTTGCCGGGCTCGTCGGCCCAGGCCAGCGCCCCGTCGACGGCCGCCGCGGTGTCGTGTTCGAGCACGGTGCGGGCGATCGGCGAGCCGACCACGGCGGCCAGCGCCGAATGCCCGGCGGCGTAGATGTTTTCAGGCAGGCCGAAGGCGGCGAGCAGTTGCCGCTGACTCCCGGCGCCGACACCCGGCGTAAGGGTCAGCCTCAGCCACGCGGCAAGGGGGTGAGGATTCGACAAGATGGGACGGAATCAGGATGTCGCGACGAAACCGCCGCGAGCGGGGCCGACATCGCCACCGGCAGACGCACCGGCGCGGCGGGATCGGCCCGCGCGGGATTGAATCAGCGCGTCAGGGCTTGCGGACGCTGTCGGCCACGGCCACCGGGCCGTCGTTGTCCATCACGAGGGCGTAGGCGATGCGGTCGAACACCCGGAACACGAACACCAGCCCGTAGCGCTGCTCGGGCAGCTTGAACTGCTGGGGCCGGCCGACGTTGTCTTCCCGGTAGAGGGTTTCGCCGCGGTTGCGGTGGAGGGACAGCACGTGGCCGATCTCGATGCCCTCGCGCTTGCCAAGGCTGATCGATACCACGTTGTAGCGGCCGGCTTCGGCCACGCCGTTGTAGATCGACACGACCCGGCCGTTCATCGCGGTGGCGGGCGCATGGGGCACGTAGCTCAGAAGCTCGGGACGGCCGGCGGGCAGCAGGCGGTCGCCCTTGCCGATCTCCATCTTGGCGGCGGTGATGGTCAGGCTGGCGGGCACCGGCAGACGGGCCTTGTCGCTATCGCCGGACGCCGCATCGGGCGAGGGGACGCCCGCTTCGGCGGTCACCCGGGCACGGCCAAGGTAGGTGGCTTCGTAACCGAGGATCTCGCCGGTCACCGGTTCGACCAGCGGTTTGGCCTTGCGATAGACGTTCCAGTCGTAGATGCCGGGCAGCACGCGGGTGGCGAAGATCGTGTCGCCGGCGCCGGTGAAGACACGGCCTTCCTGGGTCGCCACGATGATGCCGGCGTCGGTGTCCTGCTGGTCGTTGACCACCAGCGGCTCGGACAGGAAGGGCTGGATCGCGCGCACCGGGATGCTCTGGATCGCGCCCTTGGCGGGCTCGGAGTAGACCTGCGGGAAGCGTTTTTCGTAGAGGGCGCGGTCACCCGGCAAGGCACCGCCGATGCGCTTGCCGATCTTGAGTGCGGGCGTCGCTCCGCTGCGGTCGAGGACGACGATCTGGCCCGGATAGATGAGGTGCGGGTTGTGGATTTCCTCGCGGTTCAGGCGCCAGACTTCGGGCCAGCGCCAGGGTTCCTTCAGGAACTTGCCGGAGATGCCCCACAGGGTATCGCCAGGCACCACCACGTGGCTGTCAGGCGCGTCGTCGGCCAGGCGGATCGGGCCGGTGGCACCGACACCCGCCGGAACCAGGGCAGCGACGCCGATGAGGAGGGCAGATATAATGCTGCGAATCATTCGTTTTCCACTCGCTTTCGGCGGATTGCTTTGCCGCGACATAACCGGCCGCTGTGGCGGTAGCCTCTGGCGGTTATTTTGGCGGTCGAGTTGGCGGAGCCGGGTGCGTGCCGCGCCAAGACGCGAGCATCGCAGATTTGGCTCAAAATTCTGCACGTAAAGTCTTCATCCGGCAACATTTATGGCCCTTCTACCCATTCTCCGCTACCCCGACCCCCGCCTGCACACGCGCGCCGCGCCGGTGCGCGAGGTGACCGACGCCATCCGCAAACTGATCGCCGACATGGCCGAGACGATGTACGAAGCCCCGGGCATCGGCCTCGCCGCCACCCAGGTGGACGTACACAAGCGCGTGGTGGTGATCGACGTGTCGGAAGACAAGTCCGGTCTCCTGGCGCTCATCAACCCCGAGATCATCGCCCGATCGGGCGAGCAGGTCTGTGAAGAAGGTTGTCTGTCGGTGCCCGGCATCTACGACAAGGTCAGCCGGTCCGAGAAGGTCACCGTGCGCGCCCTCAACCAGAAGGGCGAATCCTTCGACCTGGACGCCGAGGGCCTGCTCGCGGTGTGCATCCAGCACGAGATCGACCACCTGGACGGCAAGGTCTTCGTCGAATACCTCTCCCAACTCAAGCAGACCCGCATCAAGGGCAAGCTCGCCAAGAAAGCCCGGATCACCGCCTGATGAAAGTCGCCTTCGCCGGAACCCCCGAATTCGCCGCCTCGGCCCTGGAGGCGATCCTCGCCGCCGGCTTCGAGGTGCCCCTGGTCCTCACCCAGCCGGACCGCCCCGCGGGCCGCGGCATGCAGCTGCAGCCGAGCCCGGTCAAGCAGGTGGCGCTGGCCGCCGGCATTCCGGTGCATCAGCCAGAAAAGCTGCGCACGCCCGAACAGCAGGCGCCGCTCGCCGCCGCCAGCTGTGACGTGCTGGTGGTCGCCGCCTACGGGATCATCCTGCCCCAGGCGGTGCTCGACCTGCCCCGCTACGGCTGCCTCAACATCCACGCCTCGCTGCTGCCCCGCTGGCGCGGCGCGGCGCCGATCCACCGGGCCATCGAAGCCGGCGACTTGGAAACCGGCATCACCATCATGCAGATGGACGCCGGCCTCGACACCGGCCCGATGCTCATCAAGCGCGTGGAGCCGATTCACGCCGACGACACCACCGGCAGCCTCCACGACCGCCTGGCGTGGGTCGGCGCCGAGCTGATCGTCGAAGCCCTCGAAGCCCTGCCCGCCGGCACGCTGGTGGCCACGCCCCAGCCGGCCGAAGGCGTCACCTACGCCGCCAAGATCGGCAAGGCCGAGGCCGCGGTGGACTGGACCCGCCCGGCCATCGAGATCGAACGGGCGGTGCGCGCCTTCAATCCCTTCCCCGGCGCGCTGGCCAGCTTCGACGGCACGCCGGTCAAGCTGTGGCGCGCCCGCGCCATCGACGCCACCGGCACGCCGGGCGAAGTCCTGCTGGCCGAAGGTGCCGGCGTGATCGTCGCCTGCGGCGAGGGCGCCCTGTGCATCACCGAGCTGCAGAAGCCCGGCGCCCGCCGCCTGCCCGCCGCCGATTTCCTGCGCGGCATGCCGATTGCGGCCGGTAGCCGCTTCGATCTGGCCACCGGCTGATTGAATTTTTTGCGAACTCCCCCATCTAACCCTTCGCTTTCCGCTTAACTTCGAAAGGACGGATACTCGCAATGCTCGGCAACTGGCTCAAGACCTCGATCCTGATGGCCGGAATCATCGCCCTCTTCGGGGCGATCGGCGCCATGATCGGCGGCAAGTCGGGGATGCTCATGGCGCTCGTCTTCGGCGGCGCGATGAACATCTTCTCGTACTGGTTCTCCGACAAGATGGTGCTGCGCATGTACAACGCGCAGCAAGTGGACGAAACCAGCTCGCCCTACCTCTACAACATGGTCCGCGAACTGGCCGGCCGCGCCCAGCTGCCGATGCCCAAGGTCTACATCATCCACGAAGACCAGCCCAACGCCTTCGCCACCGGCCGCAACCCCGAGAACGCCGCCGTTGCCGCCACCACCGGCATCCTGCAGATGCTCTCCGAGCGCGAGCTGCGCGGCGTGATGGCCCACGAGCTGGCCCACGTGAAGCACCGGGACATCCTGATCTCCACCATCTCGGCCACGATGGCCGGTGCCATCTCGGCCCTGGCCAACTTTGCGGTGATGTTCGGCGGCCGTGACGAGGAAGGCCGCCCGGCCAACCCGATCGCCGGCATTGCGGTGGCCCTGCTCGCCCCGCTGGCCGCCAGCCTGATCCAGATGGCGATCTCCCGCGCCCGCGAGTTCGAGGCCGACCGGGGCGGCGCCGAGATCGCCGGTGATCCGAACGCCCTGGCCGACGCGCTGATGAAGATCGACGCCTTCGCCCGCGGCATTCCGATGCCCACTGCCGAAGCCCACCCGGAAACCGGCCAGATGATGATCATGAACCCGCTCTCCGGCGGCGGCCTGCGCGGCCTGTTCAGCACCCACCCGGCCACCGAGGAGCGCGTCGCGCGCCTGCGCGCCCTGGCCCGCGCGCGCTGAGCTTCCCCTGCATCAACAAAAAGCCCGGCCTGGCGCCGGGTTTTTTGTTGTCGGCCGCATGCCCTCCGGGAGCCGGGACTCACTCGAGGGGCAGCACCACGCGGAAGCGACTGCCCTTGCCCGGCGCGCTATCCACCTCGATGTGCCCGCCGTGCTGGCTGACGATGCGGTAGGTGGACGACAGGCCCAGGCCCCGCCCCTGCCCCACCGCGCGGGTGGTGAAGAAAGGCTCGAAGACCCGCGCCCGGGTCGCCTCGTCCATGCCGCAGCCGGTGTCCTCCACGTCCACCAGCAGGTGCTGGCCCGACTGACCGGCGCGGACTGTGATGGTGCCGGGATCGCCGCCGAGGGCCCGGCTGGCGTTGTCCAGCAGCGCCTTGAAGGCCTCGCCCAGCAGGGTCTGGTTGACCGCCGGCTTGGGCAGCGAGCCGTAGCTGCGGCGCACCTGCTGGCCCGGCCGACGGCCCGGGGCGGTCGCGGCGATGGCGCCATCAAGGAGGCCCTCGATGGAAGCCGGCGCGGTATCCATCGGCCCCGGCGCAGCGAAGCCCTGAAGAGCGTGCACGATGTCGCCAACCCGCGCCAGGCCCCGGTGGGATTCGTCCACCAGCTTGGGCAGGTCTTCGCGGATGTAATCGAGCTCTGCCTCGGCGCGGGCGGCCTGCCACGCGTCGTTCCCTGCGACCAGCCGATCAGCGGTATTCACCAGCGCCAGCAGCCGTTCAGCGTACTCGCGCAGGGCGCCCAGGTTGGCCGCCACATAGCCGAGGGGGTTGTTGATCTCGTGGGCGACGCCGGCCGCCAGCTGCCCCACTGCGGCCAGCTTGTCGGCCTCCAGCAGGCGCTGCTGGGTGTGGCGCAGATCGCGGTTGGCGGTGGTGAGCTGGGCGGTGCGCTCGGCCACCCGCTGCTCCAGGCTGGCGTTGATGCGGCCCAGTTCGTGGTTGCGCTCGGCCACCAGGCCCAGCAGGCTGCGCACCGCGCCGATCAGCGCGGCGTTGCCGGGGTCGGCGCTGTGGCCGGTCTCGGCCTCGTAGGCTTCGGCGGCCGTGGCGCCGGCTTCCATCGCCCGCAGCTGGCGGGCCATGGACTGGTCGGTATCGAGGATGTGGAAGGTGAGCCAGCTGGTGACGAAGGTGTACAGCGCCGGGACGACCTGGGTCGCGTCGCTGGCGCCACGCATCGCCTCGACCTGGGCGACGAAATCCGCGTGGGCGTGCCGGTGGCCGTCCAAGTGTCGGGCGTCGATGCCGGCCTGCGTCATCAGTGCCTCTTCGGTGGCGAAGTGATGGACGGCGTAGCGCGCCAGGCCGTCGAGCACGTGGGCGAGTTCGCCGGGCTTGATGTCGGCCCCGCCGGCAGCCCGCTGGGCCAGCGCATTGACCAGATCGACCAGCTTGTGATGCTGGCCGTCCACCTCGCCAAAACCGGTCTCGAAGTAGTCGGCCCACTGGAACGGTGCAAACCGGGCTGGCTGGCTCATGGGGCATCTTCCTCCTGGGGCAGGCGCTGCCGCAAGGCGGTCAGCAGGGGCTGCAGGGCGCGCACCAGCCGGGCCACCGGGCGTGCCGCGGCTTCGGCATCGCCGCCGGCGCGGATCGCCGTGCACACGTCGGCAGCCATCTCGAAAACCTTCAGGGCGCCGATGTTGCCGGCCGAGCCCTTGAGGGCGTGGGCGAGGTGTTCCACGTCGTTGAGCCGGCCTTCGGCGAGGGCACGTTCGAGTTTCGGCCCGGCGTCGCCCTGGGTGCTGACGAAGGTGCGCAGGATGCGCAGATAGGTTGGCCACCGTCCGCGGACGACGCTCACCCCGCGGGTGCAGTCGAGGCCGTCGATGCCCGCCAGCGCCGTGCGCCAGTCGATGCTCGCGGCGTCGGCGGCGACCGGCGGCCGGGGCTGGCCGACCCACTTGAAGATCACCCCGTGCAGGGTCTCCGGCTCCACCGGCTTGGCCACGAAATCGTTCATGCCGACGGCAAAGCAGGCGGCCTGGTCCTCATCGAAGGCATTGGCGGTCATGGCGATGATGGGCGTGGGCGCCGGGGTCGGCATCTGACGGATGCGGCGGGTCGCCTCGAGGCCATCCATCACCGGCATCTGCATGTCCATCAGGATCAGGTCGTAGCGGTTGGCGGCCACCAGCGCCACGGCCTCCTGCCCGTTGGCGGCCCGGTCGATGACGAGACCCAGATCAGAGAGCATCTCGATGGCGACCTCCTGGTTGAGCAGGTTGTCCTCGACCAGCAGCACCCGGGCGCCGCGCACGTGACCAGCGCCGCCCTGGGGCGCGGCGGGCAGGCTGACCGCCGGCATGCTGACGCCCGGCCGGCGCTGCAGGCAGGCGGTGAACCAGAAGGTGCTGCCCCGGCCGGACTCGCTTTCCACGCCGACATCGCCGCCCATCAGGGCGGCCAGATGGCGGGTGAGCGACAACCCGAGGCCGGTGCCGCCGTACTTGCGGGTGGTCGAGGCGTCGGCCTGCTCGAAGGAGCGGAACAGCCGGGCAAGCTGCTCGGGTGCGATGCCGATGCCGCTGTCGCTCACCTCGAAGCGCACCAGCAGGGTGTCGTCGTCTTCGGAAACCACCCGGGCACGCAGGCTGACGCCGCCGTGCTCGGTGAACTTGACCGCATTGCTCAGGTAGTTGAGCAGGGCCTGGCGCAACCGGGTGACGTCGCCGCGCAGCACCGGCGGCAGGCCGTCGGTGTCGGATTCGAACTTCAGCCGGCGGGCCACCAGGCGGTCGTGGATGAGCGAGTGGGCCTGGTCGAAGAGGGCCTCGGGCGAGAAATCCACGGCTTCGAGCTGCAGCTTGCCGGCCTCGATCTTCGACAGGTCGAGAATGTCGTTGATGAGCGCCAGCAGATGGCTGCCGGCCTGGCGGATGCGGGTCAGGCGATCTTCCTGCTCCTGGCTGAGGGGGCTGCGTTCGAGCATCCGGGCCTGGCCGAGGATGGCGTTCATCGGGGTGCGGATCTCGTGGCTCATGTTGGCCAGGAAGGCGCTCTTGGCGCGGCTGGCCGCCTCGGCCCGCTCGGAGGCTTCGGCCAGCTGGGCGGTGCGATGGGTCACCAGATCTTCGAGATGGTGGCGGTAGTGCTCCAGCTGGGCATCGAGCCGGCGCATCTCGGTGATGTCGAAGAAGGTCATCAGGAAGCTGTCGCCCACCGGCGCGCCGGACACCAGCATGGTCCGCCGCTCGCCGTTCCTGCAGGTGACCTCACGCTCCACCGGCTCGATGCGGCGCTCGGCGCCTTCGCGCACGCGTTGGCTTAAGTGCTGCCCCTCCACCTGCTGCCGGTAGGCGGGGTCGGGATAGGCGAGACGCAGCCAGTCGGCTACCGTTGGCACCTCGTCGCGGGTGTAGCCGAAGGTCTCGATGAAGCAGCGGTTCACGTCGCCCACGCTGTCGTCGGCATGAACAAAGCTCAGGGGCAGCGGCGCCATCTCGAAAAGCTGACGGAAACGCGCCTCGCTCTCCCGCAGGGCGCTCTCTTCCCGATGCCGGGCGATGGCGATGGCCGCCAGATGGGTGGCGATCGCCACCTGCTCGAAGGTCAGCGCATCGGGCTCGGAGGGCTCGTCGGGATAAAGCGCGAAGGTGCCCAGCACGCGCCCCTCGCGACTGAAGATCGGCCACGACCAGCAGGCCACCAGCCCGTAGGATGCAGCCAGCCCGGCGAAATCGGCCCACAGGGGATCGGTGGCGATCTCGCGCACGATCACCGTCTGGCCGCGCCAGGCGGCGGTGCCGCAGGAGCCGACGGCTTCGCCAATGGCCACCCCGTCCACCGCCTGCATGTAGCCCTCGGGCAGCTGTCGCGCGGCGCCGTGACGCAGATGGACGCCATCCGGATCGAGCAGCAGGACCGACGCCCGCACCCGCGACAGGCGAGCCTCGACGCCCCACAGCAGCACGTCCAGGGTTTCGCTGAGGGAGGCGCCGGAGGCCACCTTCTCGAGCACCCGGCGCTGGGCCTCGAGGGACAGCTCGATGGTCTTCTGGGCGGAGATGTCGGTCAGCGAGCCGACGATCTCGCAACTGCCGTCGTCCAGGGCCGGGCCTCGGCTCAGCTCGTCCCGCAGCCACACGTAGCCACCGCGGCCGTGGGCAAAGCGATACGACTGGGCCACCCGCTCGCCGCTCGCCGCCACCTCCGTGGCCCGGGTGGTCTTCAGCCGATCGTCGGGGTGCAGGTTGTCCCACCACCATCCGGGCCGCAAAGTCTCTTCGAGGGAATAGCCCAGGACGCGCTGGACGTTGGCGCTGGCGGTGATCGGCACCACTTCGCCCTGGGGTGTCACCCGCAGGCTGTAGAGCACGGTGGGGCTGGTCTCGACGAGGTTCTGCAGCTGCCGCTCGGTGACCCGCTGGCGCTTCTCGGCGACCTCCCGCTCGCGGCGGTCGCGCAGCACCCGCAGGCCGAACAGGATGTCACCGCCCAGTTCGGCGAGCAGGCGCACCTCCTCCTCGTCGAAGGCCCCCGGCGCCGACGAGGCCACGTACAGCACACCGGCCGAGCGGTCTTCGGCGCGCAGCGGCAGCGCGCACATCGCCGCCCCCGCCGGCAGCCCCTCAGCCCAGTTGGCCAGCTGCGGGTTGGCAGACAGATCGCGCCAGATGGTCGGCCGGTCCGCTTCCGGCGTGACGGGAAAGCGGTCCAGCCGCCCGACGTGGCCACAACCCGCGCCGAAGATCTGCCCATCCACCGGCAGCCCGCAGTCGTCCGCGCAGTCGAACTTCGCCGCAGCCAGCAGATAGCCGCCGAAGACCACCATCAGCCCGCACACCTCATCCAGCAGCCGGGCGGGATCGGTGGCGCGCGCCACCGCCTGATTGCATTCGCTGATCGTGTGCAAGGCCGCGTTGGGGCGCCGGAGCCGGCTCTCCGCCAGCTTGCTGTCGGTGATGTCACTCCAGATCACCGCCACGTAGCGCCGCTCGCCCCGCAGGCGGATGCCGCGACCGCTCACCCGCACGTCGCGCACCGAACCATCCCGGTGTCGATGCCGTGTCTCAAGCACATGACCGGCCGGCCCGATCATTCTGGCAACCCCCGCAGCGATCTCGTCCGGCGTCAGCAGGCAGTCGATGTCGCGGACATCCAGCCGGGCAAACTCCTCGCGGGAATAGCCCAGATTGCGATGGCACGCGTCATTGAACTCGACGAAGCACCGGCTCTCGACATCCATCAGCGCGATCGAATCGGCAGCCTGGCTGACGATGCTGGAGAAGATCGCCTCCCGCTCGCGCAGGGCTTGCTCGGCCCGACGCGCCTCGCCGATGTCGCGCCCCACGGCAAGCACGCCGATCAGGCCGCCCTGCTGGTCGAACATCGGCGTCTTGATGATCTCCAGCAGTTCCCGGTGCCCGTCGTCGGCAAAGCGCACTTCCTGCTCGCTGCGCTGGGCGCAGCCAGCGTGGATCGCGGCCAGATCGCTCTGGCGGAAGCTGTCGGCCAAGTCCCAGGCCATGAAGTCGTAATCGGTGTGGCCGATCACCGCCTCTTCCGGCGCGCCCATCAGGCGCTCGAAGCGGTGGTTGCAGGCCAGGAAGGTGCCGTCCGGGTCCTTCAGCCACACCAGATCGGGCAGCGCGCGGATCAGCGCCGGCGCCAGCCATGCCCGCCCGGCCGGCACGGGCTCGTGGGCGGCCGCCTTCAGCGCCGCGGCAACCCGCTCCGGGTCGAGCAGCCCGACCTCCCGGCCGGCGTCATCCACTACCAGCACCGGGCGGGGCGCGGCGCCCGCGCCCAGTCGCGCCACGACGAGCTGGAGGTTTTCCCCCAGCACAGCGTAGCGGTGCGACGTATCCATGACCTCGCCGACGGTCTGCCCGGCGGGATCGCCCGCCAGCACCGCGCGCAGCACATCCTGCCCGCCCAGGCTGCCCACCGGCTTGTCGCCATCGACGACGACCAGCCACGCCACCGCCCTGGCCACCATGCGGCGGGCCGCCTCGGCGAGGGCACACGCGGTCGGGACGACCTCGACGGGAAGGCACATCGCCTCGACGAGACGGGGCTCGGCGCTCCCATTCGGGAGCGTCGGCAGGCAAAGTGCAGAAGAAAAACCAGTAGCGGTCACGAAGGAGTGGGGGGCCGGTTGCGCCGGATCACGAGTCCGACTCGCGCGCGGGCCTACCTGGCTGAGTCCATAAGTGAACCCTTAACGGCTTCCCGTGCGCGGCATTGAGTCGACCTGATGCACGCGCCACCGGCAACGCCGTCGGCCGCCAGCCTCGCCCCAGTCACGGGAGAAGCAGGCCGACAATTTGTTCGACGCACCACGAAACGGCCGAAATCGCCGGCACCCCGTCCGCACCCCGCCTCCGGCACCCCGGAGGGGGCCATCCGGCCAACCCGAAAAACGCCGATAAGCCGTTGTAAATCCGCCGTTTTTCCCGGTTGGCGCGACGTACGGCGCTGTATTTTTGCAGCGCAAGGTCGTATCATTCGGCTCCCCCGATTCACCATTTCCCGGTTTTCCATGCTCCATCCCACCCGATTCGACGTGATCGTTGTCGGCGGCGGCCATGCCGGCACCGAAG
>NZ_CALAYQ010000209.1:0-66313 GCF_937894855.1 uncultured Zoogloea sp. | reverse complement strand
CGTAGGCCAGATCGGCGTTGCCGTGGGCGCGGAGCACCGCGGCGAGGGGATTGGGACGGCCGGGGGACGGCACCAGGCCATCCTTGGGAATCGCGGCCAGCGCCTTGACGAGGCGCGAGCCCTGATCGACCAGCTCGGTGGCGCGCTGCTCCGTCTGGTTGCGCACCGCCAGGAAGGCGACGAGCAAGGCAGCGGCGAGGCCGGCGACGAGGACGAAGAGTCCGGCGCGATCGGCGGAACTGGAGCGGGCGGGAATCACGGGGCGCGTTATCTGAGCGGGTTATTCCCGGATAACGGTCGCAGGCCGGCGTACTTTAGCTGGCCGGGGACATTCCCTTTAAGTGCGCGGCGAGGCGGGTGGGCTCAGTCGGGCCGGTTCCGCTCGCCCGGGGTGAGGAACAGCCCGATGCCGAGGGCGATCAGCACCAGCGGCCACCAGGTGCGGGCCAGGCGGACGATGTCGAGTTCGAACAGATCGAGGTTGATCCCCAGGGCGACGACGCCGATGAGGATGAGGGAGATGGCTGCGAAGTGGCCGCGCATGGGTGATTCCGTGGAAATACCGGGGATGCCGATGGTAGCGCGTTATGCGGGTTCTTCGTCGGGGGTGTCGATCAAGGCCGGCAGGCTTACCCGCAGCAGCACGCCGCGCCCGTCCGGGGTGTCGAGGATGTCCACTTCGCCGCCGGCGCCGTGGGCGATCTCGCGGACGATGGCGAGGCCCAGGCCGCTGCCCGGGTGGCTGGCGGCGGGCAGGCGGAAGAAGCGCTCGAAGACCTGCTGGCGGGCGGCGGGCGGAATGCCGGGGCCGGTGTCTTCGACTTCGACGAGGCTGTGGCTGCCGTCGGTGCGGCAGCGGATGGTCACCTCGCCGGGCGCCGGGGTGTAGTTGAGGGCGTTGGCGACCAGGTTGGCGATCATCTCGCCCAGCAGCAGGCGGTCGCCGTTGACCCGGGCGGCCTGCAGCTCGAAGCCCAGGTCGAGATTGCGGGCTTCGGCGAGGCGGATCCACTCGGGGCTGCGGTCGCGGATCAGTTCGGGCAGGTCGACGGTGGCGGCGAGGCTGGTATGGCGGCCGCCGGGCTCGGCGGAGAGCAGCACCAGCATCTGGTTGATGAGGTGGCCGAGGCGTTCGATGGCGCCCACGCAGTGACGGGTGCGGGCGTCGCGCTCGGTGGCGTCGGGCTCGCGCTGGAGGAGCTCGAGCTGGGTGCGGATGCCGGCCAGCGGCGTGCGTAGCTGGTGGGCGGCGTTGGCCACGAAGCGCTGCTGGGCTTCGGCGGCCTGCTCCAGCCGGTCGAGCACCTGGTTGAATTCGGTGACGAGGGGGCGGATCTCGATGGGCGCGGCGCTCTCGTCGAGGGGCTGCAGGGCCCGGTGTTCCATGCCGTGCAGCGCGCGGCGGATGCCCTCGACCGGTAGCAGGGCGTGATGCACGCCGAACCAGATGGTGATGCCGGTGGCCACCGCGAAGAACATCAGCGGCAGCAGCAGGGCGACGGCCAGGTCGAGCTTGAGCTGGTCGCGCTTGCGGGTGGTTTCGGCGGTGACGAAGATGAAGGGTTCGTCGGCGATGGTGCGGTGGATGGCGGTGACGCGCACCCGGTGGCCGCGGAAGTGGGAGTCGAAGCTAGTCCGCTCGCCGCGCACCTCGTCATCGGGGCCGGCCTCGTGGGGCAGGCCGGCGTCGCCGGCGATGAAGCGGTTGTTGGGGCCGAGGATGAGGTAGTAGATGTCGTCCACCCGGTCGGTGCGCAGCACCTGCTCGGCGGCGGGCGGAAAGACGAAGCGGGGCTCGCCGTCCACCACCTCGAGGTGGGGCACCAGCGCCAGGCTGGCGTCGGCGAGGGCCTGGTCGAGGGCCTCCATGGCCGGCTGGTGGACCAGGTGGTAGGCCAGCGGCAGGAAGGTGATGATGGCCAGGGCTGCCGGCAGCAGCAGCCACAGCAGCAGGGATTTACGCAGGCTTCGCGTCATGGGGCAGGTCTTCGAGCATGTAGCCCAGGCCGCGTACGGTGCGGATGCGGATGCCGGCGGGCTCGAGCTTGGCCCGCAGGCGCGAGACGTAGACCTCGACGGCGTTCTCGCTCATGTCCTTGTCCCAGCTGCACACGGCGGCGACGATGCGCTCCTTGCTGAGGACGCGCTCCAGGTTGTCGAGGAGAAACTGGAGGATCGCCCATTCGCGCTGGGGCAGCTCCAGGGGCTGGCCGGAGAGCCACGCCCGGTGGGCTTCCTCGTCCAGCACCAGGGGGCCGAACTCGCGGCGCTGGCCGCTCTGGCCGCGGCTGCGGCGCACCAGCGCATTGACCCGGGCGAGGAGTTCGACGGCCGCGAAGGGCTTGGTGAGGTAGTCGTCGGCGCCCAGGTTGAGGCCGCGCACCCGCTCGTTCAGGGCGTCGCGGGCGGTGAGCATCAGCACGTGGATCGGGTTGTGGCGGGCCCGCAGGCGCGACAGCAGCTCCAGCCCGTCCATGCCGGGCAAGCCGATGTCGAGCACCATCAGGTCGAACTTCTCGGCGGCGACGGCGGCCTCGGCCAGCTCGGCGCTGCCGACGAAGTCGGCGGTGAAGCCGGCCCCGCGCAGCAGCTGGGCCACGCCATCGGCAAGCAGGGGGTCGTCTTCGACGATGAGGATGCGCATGGGCGGTTGGGCCTGGGCGGTTGGGTTGAGGGGGACGCTAGCTTAAACGTCTTCCTTCTTCACCCGCTCCTTGGCGCCGCCGTAGGACAGCAGGACCGGCAGCAGGAGCAGGGTGAAGATGGTCGCGCTGACGATGCCGCCGACGATCACGACGGCGAAGGGGCGCTGGGTTTCGGAGCCGATGCCGTGGGACAGGGCGGCGGGCAGCAGGCCCAGGCCGGCCATCAGGGCGGTCATCACGATGGGGCGCAGGCGCAGCATGGCGCCGTCGAGGATGGCCTCCGAACGCGTCGCGCCGCGGCGGGCGATCTCGATGACCTGCTCGACCATGATCACGCCGTTCTGCACCGAGATGCCGGCCACCGCGATGAAACCCACCGCCGCCGACACCGACAGGTGCAGCCCGGCCAGCCCCAGCCCGGCGAAGCCGCCGATCAGGGTGAAGGGGACCATCGACAGTACCAGCAGGGCCGGGCGGATGTCGCGGAAGGCCCAGAACAGCAGCGAGAAGATCAGCCCCAGGGTGATCGGCACGATCAGCTTGAGGCGGGCCATGGCGCGCTGCTGGTTCTCGAACTGGCCGCCCCAGGTGATGGTGTAGCCGGCCGGCAGGCTGACCTCGGCGGCGACCTTCTTCTGGGCTTCGGCGACGAAGCTGCCCTGGTCGCGGCCGCGCAGGTTGGCCTTGACGATCACGTTGCGGCTGCCGGCTTCGCGCTGGATGCGCGACGCGCCCTGGCGCAGCTCCACGTCGGCCAGATCGCCCAGCGGAATGCTGCCATGCCCGTCGGGCAGGGCTACCGGCAGGTTGGCGATGTCGTCCACCTGGTCGCGGAACTGGGGTCCGAAGCGCAGGGTGACGTCGTAGCGGCGCTCGCCTTCGTAGAAGGCATTGACCGCGCTGCCGCCGAGGGCGGTCTGGATCATCGCGTTCACGTCGGTGACGTTGATGTCGTAGCGGGCCAGGGCTTCGCGGCGCAGGCGGATGTCCACCTCGCTCTGGCCGCCCACCGGCAGCGCGGCCACGTCGGCCGAGCCTTCGATGCGGTTGAGGACGCCGGCGATCTGGCGGCCCTTGGCTTCGAGCACCTCCAGGTTGGGGCCGAAGACCTTCACCGCGATCTCGCCCTTGGCGCCGGAGAGGGATTCCTCCACGCTGTCCTGGATCACCTGGGAGAAGTTGGTGGGCAGGCCGGGGATGGCCTCCAGGCGGCCCGACATGCTGTCCACCAGCGCGTCCTTGGTGGCGAAGCGCCATTCGCTGCGGGGTTTGAGGTCCACCAGGATCTCGATGTTGTTGGGGCCCTTGGGGTCGGTGCCGTCGTCGGGGCGGCCCACATGGGTGATGACCGCCTTCACCTCGGGGTAGGTGGACAGCACCGCGCGCACCTTGCGCTCCACGTCCTTGGTGTTGGTGAGGCCCGACGACTGGGGCAGGCTGATGGTGAGCCAGATGTTGCCTTCGTCGAGCTTGGGCAGGAACTCGGAACCCAGCAGCGGGGCGATGCCCATGGCGGCGGCCAGGCACAGCAGCGAACCGGCGATCACCGCCCGGCGGCGGGCCTGGAGCTTGACCAGCAGATCCCGGTAGCGCGCCTGGAGGCGGTGCAGCCAGGGGCTTTCCTTCTCGGCCATGTCCTCCTTGTTGAGGGCGTAGGAGAGCAGCGTGGGCACCAGGGTGAGGGTCAGGATCAGGCCGCCGAGCAGGGCGAAGGAGAGGGTCAGCGCCACCGGGGTGAAGATCCGCCCTTCCATGCGCTGGAAGGTGAAGATCGGCAGGAAGGCGACGATGATGATGGCCTTCGAGAACATGATCGGCGAACCCAGCTCGACGCAGGTCTGCTTGAGGGCGTGGATGCGCCGGCCCACCGGCGAGATGATCCCGTGGTGTTCGGCGTGGGCGTCCACCGCCAGACGCACCATCAGCGCCTCGACCATCACCACCGCGCTGTCGATGATGACGCCGAAGTCCACCGCGCCCAGGGAGATCAGGTTGGCCGACACGCCCATGGCGTGCATCAGGATGAAGGCGAACAGCAGCGACAGGGGAATCACCGCGGCGACGATGATCGCCGCCCGCAGGTTGCGCAGGAAGGCCAGCAGGATGGCGGTGACGAGCACCGCGCCGACCAGCAGGTTCTCGGCCACGGTGGCCACGGTGTGGCCGATGAGTTCGGTGCGCTGGTAGATCGGGCGCAGGTGGAAGCCTTCGGGCAGGCGGGCATTGACCTCGTCCACCTTGAGCTTGAGGGCTTCGACGATCTTGGCGGCGTTGCCGCCCTTGGTCATCTGGACGATGCCCTCGATCACATCGTCCCGGTCGTTGAAGGCCACGATGCCCGAGCGGGGGCGGAAACCCGCCACCACTTCGGCCACGTCGGAGATGCGCACCGGCTTGCCTTCGCGGGCTACCACCACCACGTCGCGCACGTCGTCGAGGCTCTGGAACAGGCCGAGGGTGCGCACCACCAGGGCTTCGTCGCCGCGGGGGAGCAGGCCGCCGCTGCCGTTGGCGCTGGCCGCGTTGAGGGCCTGGGTGACATCGCCCAGGCTCAGCGCGTACTTGCGCAGGAGCTCGGGGTCGATGCGCACCTGCACCTCGCGGATCGCGCCGCCGAAGCTCACCACGTCGGCGACGCCCGGCACCATGCGCAGGGCCGGGCGCACCGTCCAGTCCTGCACCGCGCGGATCTCTTCCCGGTCGGCGGTGGGCGGGGCGTCGAGCACGTAGCGGTAGATCTCGCCGACGGCGGTGGTCAGCGGCGCCAGCACCGGCTGGGAGCCGGGCGGCAGCGAGACGTTCTGCAGGCGTTCGAGCACCTGCTGGCGGGCGAAGTAGTCGGCGGTCTTTTCATTGAAGGTGAGGGTGACCACCGACAGGCCGGTGATCGACACCGAGCGCAGCTGGGTCATGCCCGGCACGCCGCTCATCTCCCGCTCGATGGGCAGGGAGATGGTGCGCTCGACCTCCTCGGGGGCGATCCCGATGGCCTGGGTGACGACCTGGACCTGCACGTCCTGCACGTCCGGGAAGGCTTCGATGGAGATCTGGTTGACGGCGTACAGGCCGTAGCCGAGCAGCACCGCGGCGGCGATGAGGATGAAGGCCCGCTGGCGCAGGGCGAGGGTGATGAGGGTGTCGAACATGGCGGCGGCCCGTCAGCGGGAACTGCTGGCCAGTTCGGCGTTGAGGAGCAGGGCCCCGACGCTGACCACCTTGTCGCCGCCCTTCACGCCGCTCCACACGTAGGCGTAGCTGCGGGTCTGCACCGCCAGGGTGACCTCGCGCTTTTCAAACACGCCGGCTTCGCGCTCGACGAAGACGTAGTTCTTCACCCCTTCGACGAGCAGCGCGCCGGTGGGGATCTTGGGGAGTTCTTCCTTGGCGTCGGCGAGGATGCCGACCTTGGCGTACATCTCGGGCTTGAGCAGGCCCTCCCGGTTGTCCACGGCAACGCGGGCCTGGATGCGGCGGGTCTGGGGGTCGAGGGTGGGGGCCACGTGCACCACCTTGCCGGTGAAGCTGCGCTGGGGATAGGCGGAGACTTCCACCTGGGCCGACTTGCCGACGGTGACGATGGGCAGGTCGCGCTCGGGCACATCCACCAGCACCGACAGGCGGCTCATGTCGGTGACGACGAAGAGCGGCTCGGGGGTGTCGGGGCGCACTTCCATCGCCGGGTTGATCTTGCGGGTGGCCACCACGCCGCTGATCGGTGCGCGCAGCTGGTAGCGCTGGCCGCCGGACGCGGTGGTGCCGCCGGGGTTGAGGTTGGCGAGGCGCAGCCGGGCCCGCTCCACTTCGGCCTGGGACTGCTGGGCCTCGGCCTGGGCGGCTTCCAGGTCGCGGCGGGGGATCACCTCGGCCTGGAACAGGCTGCGGGCGCGTTCGAGGGCGGATTTCTTCTGCTGGGCGTCGGCCTGGGCCTTGGCCAGATCGGCGGCGGCGGTGCCCAGTTCGGGGGCGTCCAGCACGGCCAGCACGGTGCCGGCCTTCACGGTGTCGCCGATGTTGGCGTGGATCTCGACGACCCGGCCGGCGATCGGGGCGACCAGCCGGGCGGTGGCGTTCTCGTCGTAGCTGATGCGGGCGGCCAGGGGCTCGTCCATCGGCACCGGGGCGAGGGCTGCGCGTTCGGTCTTGATCTGGGCCAGTTGGGGCGCGGCGGTGGGGAAGCGCAGCACGCCGGGTTCGGCGGAGGGGCGCTGGATGGCCGGCTCGTCGGGTTTGGCGGGGGCGCTCGGGCGCAGGTACCAGGCGCCGGCGGCGACGGCGGCCACGAGGGCGACGATGATGGGCGTGCGTTTCATGGGGTGGCTCCGGCCAGACGCAGTATCAGGGCGGCGCGGGCGACATCGGCCCGGGCCTGGACGGCTTCGATGCGCGCGGCGCGCAGGTTGCGCTGGGTGTCGAGGTAATCGGTGAGGCTCATGCCGCCTTTCTGGATGGCGACGTCGGCGCCGCGGCCGGCCCGCTCGGCGGCGGGCAGCACCACGTCGCGCAGGCGGGCGTGGCGGCTGCGGGCGGCGGCCAGTTCGGCCTGCAGGCGGGCCTGTTCGCTGGCAACCGACTGGCGGGTGGCGTCGAGCTGCTGTTCGGCGGTGGTGTAGTCGGCTTCGCTCCGGGCGATGTCGCCCCGGTAGTCGTAGCCGAGGAACAGCGGAACAGAGATGCTGACGCCGTAGGTGTTGCGGCCGTCGGGCGGGTAGTGCTCGTATTGCACGCCGACGGAGACGTCGCGGGTGCGCTGGGCACGGGCGAGTTCGCGCAGGGCGCTGGCCTGGGCCACGCGCTGGCGGGCGGCGAGGATATCCACGCGTTCGGCGTCGGTCTGCGCCGGGGCCACGGCGTCGTCGCCGGGCCAGTCGTCGGTGGTCTGCAGGGTGCCCGCCGGCAGCCGGTTGCCGAGCAGGCGGGCCAGGGCGATGCGCGCGCGGGACAGGGCGAGCTCGGCCTGCACGGCGTCGTTGGCGACGCGGGCGGCGTCGGCGGCAAAGCGGGCCACGTCCACCCCGGCCAGGTCGCCGGCCTTGCCGCGCACCTCGGCGGCGTCGGCGGCGCGGCGGGCGAGGGCGGCGTTTTCGTCGGCGATGCGGCGCACCTCGCGGGCGGCGCGCAGGTCGACCCAGGCGCTGGCCAGTTCGATGCGGGCGAGGCGGATGGTGTTGTCGAGATCGAGGCCGGTGGCAGCGAGGTTGCGGTCGGCGGCGGCCAGGCGCAGGTCACGCTTGTCGCCCCGTTCGATCATCTGATCGACCCGCAGCACGTTGTCCACCGGGCGATCCCAGTAGCCGCCGTTGCCGCTGCGGGTCGGGTTGATGCTGGTGACCGAGGCGGTGACGATGGGGTTGGGCCGGGCCCCGGCGATGTCGATGCCGGCGCGGGCCCCGGCCACGGCTGCGCGCGCCTGGAGGATGGTCGGGTTGGCGTCGAGCAGGCGCTTTTCGGCGTCCTGCAGGCTGAGGGGCGGGGTGTCGGCGGTCTGGGCCTGGCTGATGGCCGGCAGCAGCAGCGCGGCGCTCAGCAGGTGCCGGGTGAGGCGGCGAAGGGGCAGCAAGGGACGTATTCCATCGGGCAGTGAGATCCAGATGTGAAGTCTAGGAGCGGAGTCTGTCCGTCACCTGACTACTTCCTTGCGCGGAGCTTGCGTCGCAGTGTCAGCTGGTTACGGTGCTGTCGGCCGTGGCGGGGAGCACGCTGGCGAGGGGGCCGTAGCGCTGGTGGAGCAGCCAGACCAGATCGACCAGCGGGGGCTGGTTGAGGTGGGGCACGCCGGCCAGGATGAGCACGAAACGGTGGCTGCCCACGTAGAGCGGCCAGAAGCCGATCTGGCTGTGGCCGGCGGCGTCGGGAATCGACCAGGCGCTGCCGTAGAGGCTCAGATCCTGGTTGATGACTCGCTGGTGGCGGTTGTGCAGGCTGGCCAGATCGGCCGACAGGGCGGCCAGGGCTTCGGCCTGCGGGGTGGTGAAGCCGGTGCTGGCGAGGTGAAAGCCGTGGGCGTCGGCCAGCAGCGCGCTGCGGCTGCCGGCGAGGGGCGGGAGCAGGCTTTGCAGGGCGGCTTCGATGGTGTCGCGGGGGGCGCAGCGGGGGGCGTCGAGGTACTGGATCCAGCCCGCGGTGGCGAGCCGGCGCACGAAGCCGTCGTCCTCGTCGTGCCACGCGGGGCTGGCCGGCTGGGCGAAGAGCAGGCGGATGAAGCCGCGCAGGCGGTCTTCGGCCTGGGCGGCGGCCGCAAAGTAGGCGCCGGCCGGGGTGGGGAGCAGGAAGCGGCGGGGCGCGTCCATGGGGGTCAGGCGCTGGCCACCGGGTCGATGACGCTTAGCACGGCTTCGATCAGCAGGCACACGTCGCGGCGGGCGCGGGCGTCCACCTCGAACACCGGCACGCAGCCGAAGCCGGCCCGGTCGAGCTCCTGCTGGTAGTCGGACAGGCTGGGGGTGGCGGCGAGATCCACGTGGGTGACGCCGATGGCCACGGCCGTCTTGCGGATGAAGCCGCTGAAGGCGCCCAGGTAGAAGCGCAGCTCCTTGAGCGGGTCGCCGCGGGAGTTGTCGATCAGCAGGATCAGCGCGATGCCGCCTTCGGTGAGGATCTCCCACATGAAGTCGAAGCGCTGCTGGCCCGGCGTGCCGTAGAGGTGGATGGTGCTGCCGTCGGCCAGCTTCATCGCGCCGTAGTCCATCGCCACCGTGGTGTTGGGCTTGAGCTCGCGGACTTCGTCGGAGGCGGCGGCGTCAGTGCGTACCGGCGGGATGTCGCTGGCGGCGGTGACGGCGGTGGTCTTGCCGGCGCCGACGGGGCCGGCAAAGATGATCTTGTAGTGGCTCATCAGCGCAGGCCTCAGCCAGCTGCGGCTTCTCCGAGGCGGGCGCCCAGCAGCTTGCCGAGGATGCGCTTGAACAGGCCGCGCATCGGCGGGGCGGCTTCGGCCGGACCGGCGACGACCTGCCGGCTGACGATGCGGGCGGCGGCGAGGGCGGCCGGGTTGGCGGCCAGCTCGACCAGACCGAGGGCGTGGCAGGCGCTGTAGAAGGCGAACACGTAGCGCTGCGGGATGCCCAGCATGCTCACGGTGTCACGCAGGCTGTAGCCGCCCCGCGACCACAGGCCGGCGATGCGCATGGCTTCGGGCGGCACGGCGAGGCGGGTGAGGTTGGGCCAGCTGTGCAGGCGCACCGGGTGATCCAGGCTGGTGCCCCGGGGCAGGCGCCCGCGGGAGGCCCACAGGGCCACGTCCCATTCGAGGGCTTCGAGGGGGCGGCTTTCGAGCGTGTCCATGCGCACGGCGTCGCCGGGCTCGACGCGGCTCATCTTCACCGTGCCGCGGGTGGGCAGCTGGGCCAGGGCGCGCAGGGCGTTGGTGCTGCGGGCCTGGAGCGCCTTGCCGCTCTGCGGGTCGAGGTAGAGGGCGGTGCCGCTGGCGTCGTCGATGCGCATCGGGCGGTGGATTTCCCGGGCGTGGGCGACGGCGCGGGTGATCTCGCCCTGCAGGAACTGGTCCGGGGTGTAATAGATGGCGTTGCGGGCGATCAGGTCGTCGAGATCCACATCGGGCATCGAGCCCACATAGAAGGTGGACAGGCGCTCTTCGAGCTGGCGCAGGAGGGCCACCGGATCGGCGTTGGCGAGGCGCGGCTCGGTGCGGTTGAAGAGCATCTCGACGGGCATTTCGTCGGGGATGCTGTCGGCGTCCTCGAGGGTGCCGGTGTCGATGGCCGCCACGGGGGCTTCGACGACCGGCGCAGGCGGCAGCAGGCGGCGGGCCTGTTCGAGGGCGGCCGAGAAGGCGGCGAGGCCCACCGGCTTGGTGACCGGGATGGTCAGCGGGTCGTTGTCCAGCGGCGCCTTCTGGGTGCTGACGATCAGTGGGCGGCCCGGGTAGAGCAGGCGATGACCTTCGAGGAGGTAGCGGCCCAGGTCGTTGTCGATGTCGATGAAGGCCACGTCGGCGGCGGTTTCATCGGTGATCTGACAGGCACGGGAGTCCACGCGCGAGAGGAATATCTCGAAGGCGTACAGCGAGCGGCTGTCCATGCCGGTGTGGCAGAGGCGGAGCGTAGGCTGGGCGGTCATCATGGTGTTTCTCCCGAAGGCGGTCAGAGGGCCGGGGTGGTCATGCCGACCAGGCCGCGCGTCAATACCGAGCGGCTGGCCGGGGGTTGTACGTTTTCGTCGGCGCGCACGCCGCTGGCGAGGTGGCTGGCGAGGAAGCGGCGCTGGGGCGGGTCGAGCTGCAGGGCGGTCTGCGACAGCATCGCGGACTTCAGGCCGACGCCCCGCTCGGCCAGCACGATGAACAGATCCACCAGGGCGCCGTAGGTCGCGTCGCCGTCGCCCAGCTGCCAGGCGATCAGGATCCGCCGGGTGTGGCTGGTCAGGTCGTCCGGCTGGCGAGCCAGATGCATCTCCAGGTGCGCGAGCAGTCGTCCGGCCTCGCCCCGCAGGTGCAGTATGTTGCTGTCAGGCTGCTGGAAGGCGGGTTCGGGTCGTTCCAAGTCGGAGCCCCTGGCTGGGTGAGTTCGATCACGCCCGATGTCGTGCGTGATATGACGATCGGGCTCGATTATAGGGGGCTCGACGGCGACGAAACCGGCCGCTTTGATTACTTCTGTTATTTATACAGATTTTGACAAAGCTGCCTGTCAAATGCTGACATGCGGCCCGGATTGGGTCTTGATCCGTCCGAAAATCGAGAAAATTTACCCAGCCTTGGCCTGGCGACGCCCCGGGCTGAGGGGGCTCCGACACGCCCGCAGGTGACATCCGGCTTGCCGGGCTGCCGACTTTGTCTTAACCTCGGCGTCCCTGTTCCTCCGGGTGCCCGATCCGCCTTCGCGGAAACGGCCAAACGGGAAGTCCGGTGACGTCGGCGGCAAGCCCTCCGACCATTCCGGCGCAGCCCCCGCTGCTGTAAGCCAGACGACTCCATCCACATGCCACTGGGCACCAGCCCGGGAAGGCGGATGGGGAAGGACGACGGCGAGCCAGAAGACCGGCCCGAGGACATTGTTTCTGCTGAGCCCCGGGGTGCGGGCCTGGCGAGCGAAATGTGTCCGTCCGCCGGCCAGCCCGGCGTCCGTCCTCCTGCCGGCGTGTCCCGCCGCGCGGTTTCGTTCCGTCTTTTCTCGTCCCCGTCCGGCCCGGCGATCCGGCCCATGGAGACGGGATGTCAGGACCACACTCAGGCTTTTGCCGCACCCTCGCTCGCGCCCTGCTCGCCGCGGCCCTGCTGGCCGCGCTACCGGCGAGCGCGGCGACGCTGTTCGGTGTCGTCACCGACCGCGCCGCGCCGGCCGCCGTCGAAGGCGCCCGCAAGCACCTCGCCAGCCATCCCCGCGACCGCGTCGTGCTGCGCACGCCGGCCCAGCTCCTCGCCGCCAGCGATCGCCAGCTGCGCCAGTGGCTCGACGCCGACGCGGTGCTGGCGGTGTCGGTATTCGGCGATCCGGCCCGCCGGCTGGTCGACGCCCTGCCGGCCAGCCGTGCCACCACCGTGCTGGCGATGAACGGCGAGCAGCGCCTGAACCTGCACAGCCGCGGCGCGGCCGGCGCGCTGGCGGATTTCCCCGCCGACACCCTGCGCCAGCTCGCCGCCGAGCAGCCGCCCGCGGAGGCCCTCGATGCCGCCGCCGCTCACCCGCCCGCCGCGGCATGGCTCGCCGCCCGCCGTAGCTGGCAGGCCGGCGGTGCCGACAACCTCGCCGGCCTGTACGCCCACCTGCTCGCCGGCAAGGCGCTCCCGCCGCCGCTGCCCGAACCGGCCCTGCGCCTGCGGGTGGGCGAGGTGGAGCGTACCGACGCCAGCGCTTGGCGATCCGGCCTGCTGCCCGCCGGCCCGGCGCTGGCGGTGCTGGATCTCGCCAACATCGAATCCGGCACCGCCGCGGCGATCTGCGGCGAATCCCGCCGCCAGGGTCTGCCCTGCGCCGAGGTGCTGACCCGCTGGGGCGGCGCCTCGCGGGAGGCCATCGAGCGCCTGCCCGAACTCCTCGCCCCGGCCCGGCCTGCGGCGCTGGTGGTGGTGCAGGACTTTGTGGTCGGCGCCGCCGAGAACCGCGAGGCCGTCACCGAAGCCCTGAAGAAGCTGGATGTGCCGGTCATCAAGGCGATCCGCCTCACCGAGCGCACCGCCACCCAGTGGCGCCTGTCGCCCGAGGGGCTGCCGGTGGATTCGGTGCAGTACCGGGTGGCGTTGCCCGAGCTGCAGGGCATCGGTCAGCCCATCGTGGTGTCGGCGGTGGGGGCGGGGCGAGTTGATCCGCTCACCGGCGTCGAGCTGCGCCGCACCGAGCCCATCGCCGCCGAGATCACCCGGCTGGTGGCCCGCGCCACCCGCTGGCAGCAGCTTCGCGCCAAGGCCAACGCCGACAAGCGGGTGGCCATCGTCTACTACAACCACCCGCCAGGCCGGCAGAACATCGGCGCCGACAACCTGGACGTGCCCGCCTCGCTGTTCGCCATCCTCACGCGCCTGAAGGCCGAGGGCTACGACACCGGCGAGCTGCCCGCGTCGCCCGCGTCGCTGCTCGACGGGATCATGGCCCGGGGCGTGAATCTGCCCGAAGACAAGACCGCGCTGGCCGAGCTCTCCCGCGAGGTGGCCGGTGTGAGCGCCGCCGACTACAAAGCGTGGTTCGCCGGCCTGCCCGAGCGGGTGCGCGGCGAGATGGTCTCCGGCCCCCTCGGCCGGCTCCACGCCGAGGTGCTGGAAGCCGAACGCGCCGGCGAGCGCAGTCTGGGGCGCAAGCGGGTGGAATCGGTGATGAAGGAGCTCCACCATCTGGCCGAAGGCGCGGATCACCCGCGCCGCGCCGAGGCCATCGCCGGCCTGAAGGAACTCGAAGCCGGCTACCGCGGCTGCCTCGCCGACGTGCCCCTGCGCAGGTGCGAGAGCCTGTCCAACCTCGCGTGGCGGATCGTCGGCTACGGCGTCGAGGGCCTGCGCGGCTGGGGCGCTGCGCCGGGCAAGGTGATGGTGGCGGACGGCAAGCTGCTGGTGCCGGGGCTCACCTTCGGCAAGGTCTTCGTCGGGCCGCAGCCGCCGCGGGGCTGGGAGGTTGATGAAGAGCTGCTCCACGCCAACACCAGCGTGTCGCCGCCCCACCAGTACCTGGCCTTCTACCACTGGCTGCGCGACCGCTTCCGGGCCGACGCGGTGGTGCACCTGGGCCGCCATTCCACCTACGAGTTCCTGCCGGGCAAGGCGGTGGGCCTCACCGCCGACGACTACCCCAGCCTCGTCGCCGCCGATCTGCCGGGCATCTACCCCTACATCGTCGACGGGGTGGGCGAGGGCGTGCAGGCCAAGCGCCGCGGGCTGGCGGTGATCGTCGACCACCTCACCCCGCCGCTCTCCGCGACGCCGCTCTACGACAGGCTGCTGGAACTGCGCCAGGTGGTGGAGAGCTTCGAGGCCGCCAACAGCGAGAGCCTCAAGGCCCAGGCTGCCCGCACCATGCGTGAGCAGGTGGTTGCCCTCAACCTGCGCGCCGAGCTGGAAGCCTCGATGGCCGACGTGCTGGAGGTGCGCGGCATTGGTTTCGAGGACGCCGACGACGATCTGCTCGCCCACGAGATCGGCCACTACCTCACCAAGCTGCAGGAGAAGTTCATGCCCCACGGCCTGCACGTCTTCGGGCAGGACTGGAGCGCCGAATCCCTGGCCCTGATGGCCGGCTCGATGGCCCAGGTGGCGGGCGGCTACGACGCGGCCATCGCCGCCAAGCTGGCCGCCTCACCGCGGCTGGAGATGGACGGCCTGCTGGCCGGGCTTGCCGGGCGCTTCGTGCCGCCGGGCAAGGGCAACGACCCGCTGCGCTCGCCCGAGGCGCTGCCCACCGGGCGCAACTTTCATGCGGTGGATGGCGACCTGCTGCCCACCCGGCTGGGCTACGCCCTCGGCGCCAGCCTTGCCGACAAGGCCACCGCCCGACCCCGCAAGGTGAGTGCCGGTGCCGACAGCGACGCGGTGATCCTGTGGGCCTCCGACGCGGTGCGCGACGAGGGCGCGATGGTCGCCTTCTGCCTCTCGCTGCTGGGGGCGGAGCCGGTGTGGAACGCCCGCGGGATCGTCACCGACGTGCGCCTCCTGCCCGGCAAGGCAAGGCGCGACGTGATCGTCACCACCTCGGGGCTGTTCCGTGATCTGTACCCCAACCTGCTCAATCAGATCGACCGGGCCGGCCGGCTGGCGCTGGCCGCGTCGGCCGAGGTGCTCGCCGAGCAGCGCCCGGAGCTCGCCGACGCCCTGGCCGCCGCGCTGGTGCCGCTGGGAAGCGGCGTGGCGCTGGGGCGCGAGCCGCTCGTCGGCAACGTGGTGGCCCGCGCCTGGATGGGCCGCACCGACACCCTCGCCAAGGGCGGGCTGGCGCTGGCCGACGCGGGCCGGGCGGCGGCGCTGCGCATCTTCGGCGACGCGCCGGGCGCCTACAGCGCCGGGGTCAATCGGCTGGCCGAACGCTCGGGCGCGTGGCGCGAGCGGGAGGAGCTGGGCCGGGTCTACCTCAACCGGATGGGCCACGCCTACGGGCTGGATGCTGCGGGCGACGCCACCCACGCGGCCTTCGAGACGGCGCTCGCCGGGGTCGCCCGCAGCTACCACGGCCGCGCCAGCAACCTCTATGGCCTGCTCGATAACAACGACGCCTTCGATTACCTGGGCGGCCTTTCGCTGGGCGTCGAGACGCTCACCGGCCGGCGCCCGGAGGGGCTGATCCTGCAGCATGCCGACCCGGCCCATCCGGCGGTCGAGCCGCTGGCCACCGCGCTCTTGTCGGAGCTGCGCGGCCGCTACCTCAACCCGGAATGGCTCAAGCCCCTGATGAAGCACGGCTACGCCGGCGCCCGCACCATGGGGCAGGAGTTCCTCGAGAACCTGTGGGGCTGGCAGGTGACGCGGCCGGACCTCATCAAGCAGTGGGCCTGGGACGAGGTGAAGGAGACCTGGTTCGACGACAAGCAGAAGCTCGGCCTGCCGCGCTTCCTGGCCCAGGGCCACAACGCCCACGTGAAGGCCCACATGCTGGCGATCTTCATGGTGGCGGCCGAGAAGGGCTTCTGGCAGGCCGACGCCGCGACGATCCGCCAGATGGGCGGCGAGCTGGCCCGGCTGGTGGCGAAGAACGGCCTGCCCGGCAGCGGCCACGCCGCGCCCAAGCACCCCATGTGGGACTGGCTGCGCCCGCGCATCGACTCCACCGACGCAGAGGCGCTGGGCGTCGCGCTGGCCCGGGCGCAGGGGGCGACGCTGCCGGCTGCCGCGCCCGCAACCCCGGCGCCAGCGGCCCCGGCCCCGGCGCAGGCCCGCTCCACGTCGCAGGCCGAGCCCTCTCCGCCGCCCGAGACGCCCGCCGAAGCCCCGCAGCCGGTCCGCCAGACCGAGCTGGTCGTGCGCCCTGCACCCGCCGATCAAGCGCGCGCTTCCATTCCGCAGGCGGCGCTGGCCGTTGTGCCGCTCTTCTTCCTGCTGGGCCTCGCCTGGAGCGCCCGGCGCCTGCCCCTTTCCCCAACCCGAAACCGAACCGGTGAATCCCGATGAACCACACCCTCTCCTGGCTCCATGAAGCCGTCACCTGGCTGCTCACCCCGGCCCTCCTGGCGCTGGTCGCCGCCTGCGCCATCGCCCTTGCCGAAGCCGGCCTCGCCCTGGGCGAACGCCTGTGGGGCCTGCGCCGCCTCGCCGCGGTGGGGGATGTGCTCGCCGTCCAGCGCGTCGCGCGGCACCGGCTGGAGCGCGCCGACCTGCTCGCCCGCATCCCCCCCCATGCTGGGCCTGATGGCCACCATCATCCCCCTCGGGCCGGGCCTTGCCGCGCTAGGCCAGGGCAACCCGGGCGAGCTGGCGAGCGCCGTCACCGTGGCCTTCGACGCCACCGTGCTGGGCCTGGTGGCCGGCATTGGCGGGCTGGTGGTGGGCAAGCTGCGCCGCCGCTGGTACGAGGAGCTGCTCGAAGGCATGGAGCAGGCGGAATGAAGGCCGCAAACGCCCCGCGCCGCCGCCTGCGCCTGTATTCCCGGCTCGATGCTCGCTTCGACGACCGGGACGAAGACCCTCGCGCAAGTTTGGTCAACCTTGTTGACGTAATGCTCGTGTTCGCCTGCGGCCTGCTGGCCGCGATCGCCGCCAACACCCAGGGCGCCCTCAGCCAGCCCAAGCCCGTGGACAAGGGGCGCGCCATCGAGCGCCCGGCCGACGGCACGGGTCAGGCCGGCGCCGGCATGGACCGGGTCGGCGAGGTCTTCCGCGACCCGAAGACCGGCCAGCTGATCCTCATCGAGCCGGCCGCGCCGGCATCCCGCTAACGTTTTCCTGTGAGACTGCCCATGAAGCACCCGTTTCGTCCGCGTACGCTGGCTGCCTGCCTGGCGGCCGCGCTGCCCACCCTCGCCGCCGCCACCGAAACCACCTTGCCCGAAGTCACCGTCGGCAGCCGCCGGGGCGATCTCGTCGGCGTCGCCGACGCGGCCTCCGAAGGCATCATCGACGCCCGCCGGCTCGCCACCCGTCCGCTGCTGCGCCCGGCCGAGGCGCTGGAGACCGTGCCGGGGCTGGTCGTCACCCAGCACTCGGGCGACGGCAAGGCCAACCAGTATTTCCTGCGGGGTTTCAACCTCGACCACGGCAGCGACTTCGCCACCTTTGTGGCCGGCATGCCGGTGAACATGCCCAGCCACGCCCACGGCCAGGGCTACATGGATCTCAACTTCCTAATCCCCGAGCTCATCGCCGGCATCCGCTTCCGCAAGGGCGTGTATGCCGCCGAGGACGGCGACTTTGCCACCGCCGGCGCGGCGCGCATCGACTACCTGCGCCAGCTGGCGGCGCCCTTCGTGGAGATCGGCGCGGGCCAGAACGGCTACCGCCGCCTGCTCGCCGCGGGCAGCCGGCCGCTGGGCGAGCTGCAGCTGCTGGCGGCGGTCGAGGCCTCGGGCAACGACGGCCCGTGGGAGCAGCCCGAGAACCTCGCCCGGCGCAACGCCGTGCTGCGCCTCTCCGAAGGCTCGGCCGCCAACGGCTTCGCCCTCACTGCGATGAGCTACACGGCCCGGTGGACCGCCACCGAGCACGTGCCGGCGCGGGCCATCGACAGCGGCGAGATCGGCCGCTTCGGCGCCCTGTCGCCCAACGACGGCGGAACCACCCACCGCCACAGCCTGTCCGCCGAGTGGGCGCGGCCGGATGCCTACGGCGCCAGCCGGGCCGGTGTTTACGTGATCGACTACGGGCTCAACCTGTTCTCGGCGCCGTCCGGTTTCATCAACGGGCCGGCCGGCGACCAGCACGAGCAGGCCGACCGGCGCCTCGTGTGGGGCGGGCAGGCCAGTCGCAGCTGGTTTCTCGGCCCCGAGCTGAAGGATTCCGAACTGACCGCCGGCCTCCAGTGGCGGCAGGATCGCATCCGCAGCGTCGGCCTGTACGCCACCGAGGATCGCCAGCGCAGCGCAACCGTGCGCCAGGACAAGATCACCGAGACTGCCGCGGCGCTGTTCGTCGAGGCCCGCACCCAGTGGCGGCCGTGGCTGCGTAGCACCCTGGGCCTGCGTCATGACGAGGTGGACGCCCGCGTCACGGCCGCCGGCGGCGAGTTCAACCTCGCCAACGGCGGCAAGGCCCGCGCCGGCCAGACCAGCCCCAAACTGGGCGTGGTGCTGGGGCCGTTCGCCTTGCCGGCGCCCACCGAGTTCTACGCCAACTGGGGGCAGGGCTTCCACAGCAACGACGCCCGCGGCGCCACCAGCAGCACCAACCCGGCCGACGGCAGCGCGATCAGCCGGGTGCCGCTGCTGGTGCGCGCCCGGGGCGCCGAGCTGGGCTTCCGCAGCACGCCGCTGCCCGGCTGGCAGACCAGCGTGTCGGTGTGGCAGATGGCGCTGGCCTCCGAGCTGGTGTTCATCGGCGACGAAGGCGTCACCGAACCCAAGGGCGCCTCGCGCCGCCACGGGCTGGAGTGGAGCAACGAGCTGGCGCTGCCCGCCGGGGTGAGTATCGACACGTCGCTGGCGCTGTCCCAGGCGCGCTTCCGTGAGGCGAATCCGGACAACGGCGGCACCCGCGTGCCCAACGCGATCCCGGTGGTGGCGTCGGTGGGCGCGGCCCTCGACCCGGGCGGGCGCTGGTTTGCCGGCGCGCGCCTGCGCTACCTGGGCGCCTATCCGCTGGAAGAAACCGGGCGCGAAAAATCCACGCCCTTCTGGATGGCCAACCTGCGGGTGGGCTATCGGCTGGCGCCCGGCAGCCAGCTCTCCCTCGACGTGCTCAACCTGTTCGACCGCAAGGCCAACGACATCGAATACTGGGGCGGGGCCTGCACCCGCAGCGAATCGGCCAGCGGCGCCTGCGGTGGCGGCATCGACGGCCGGCTGGTGCATCCGCTGGAGCCGCGCACCCTGCGGCTGGCGTGGCGGATCGGCTTTTGAGCGGGCCTCAATGCCCGCCGGCGACGGCGCTGGGGATGGCTCGTTCGACGATGCGGCCCAGGTCGCCGGCCATATGGATCATCGTCAGGGCGACCTGCTGCAGTGCCGGCGGCTTCCACTGGGCCTGATCGGTGGGGAAGCTGTCGAGCAGCCCCTCCATGTACTGGGTGACGAGATCGCGGATGGCCATGTCCGGGTAGTCGTTGAGGTCGGCGAGCAGGAGCGGCATGCCCGGTGCGCTTTCGGCGATCCGTCCGGGTAAGGTGAGCAGGAAGGGGCCGGGCGAACGGATCAGCCGGGTCAGGATCTCCTTACGGGTGAGCAGGCCGTGCTGGGCGTTGAGCAGCCATTGTCCGGCCAGCGCAGCGCCGTAGCGCGGGCGTCCGGCCTTGCCCGGCCCGCTGCCGGAGGCGGGTGTCGGAATGCAGAAAAGGTTGACCTGCTTGGTGACTTTGGTGGGGATGGTGCTGCCTTCGGGGAGTTCCGCTTCCAGCAGGTCGATCAACAGCTTGTAGCGTCGGGCTACCGGCTCGGCGTCGAGGTCGTTGCCGCTGCGCAGCAGCACGTAGGAGTAAGCCCCAAAGCCGCGCTGCTCGCCATCCAGCGTGGAGACCCGCTCGTAGGCGTGGCTGCGCAGCACCCGGATGGCCGCTGCAGTGGGGGCGGCGGCAGCGGCGGTCGAGGCCGCACTGTATTCGATGGTCGTCACCGGCTGCGGTGGTGTTGTGCCGTAGGCCAGGCGGTAGGCGTCAAGCCAGTCGGCACGCGCCTGAGCGTAGGCGGTGCCGGCGGCTGCGGCGAGGGGGGCGGCAAAGGCGGCTGCACCGCGGCTGCCGAGGCCGGCTTCGTCGAGGGCGGGGGCGAGGGTAGGCGCGACCCGGTCAAGCCAGCTACGCATTTCGATCGCCCATGTCTGAGGTGCGTCCGGCAGGGTGGGCAGGGTCTGTCTGAGGGCAGCGAGCCGCTTTTGCAGTCCGTCGAGCCCCGCCTGCGCGAGATCCAGGTCAGGCTTGCGTTCGACTTCTTCGGCTTGCAGGGCGGCACAGCTGTCGCCGACGCATTGGGCGAGCATGAGCTGGCGGACGCTCGCCGCGTCTTTTTCCCGGGCCACGGCTGCAGCCTGGGCGGCGCTGTCGTTGGCGCGTTCAAAAATTGATGCGATGCCGTCGGCCGGCATTTCGTCGTCCGGTAGCGGGGTTTCGATGGCGATGCGGAGGTGGTCGAGAGCCTCTCCGTCGGGCAGGGCTGGGCTGGCCACCACGTAACCGAACCACCCCGCCGAGCGGGCTTGGCGGGCGGCCTCGACACTCTGCCGGGTTTCATCGCGCATCGCGGCAAATGCCTGGCGCAGTGCTTTGCTGTCCGCGTCGAGGCGCGAGGTTTCATATGTGGTGCGGGAGATCAGCCCGCGAACCTTGCCCAGGGCATCGGCCGTCGCGTTGGCCGCGGTGCCGATACGGCGCTGCTGGGCCTGTAGCCTGGATTCGGCCTGGCGGCGGCGGGCAAACGCTGCCTCTGCGCCAGCCGCCGCGGTGCTGAGCCGTTCTCCGCCTTCCTCGGCAAGCCGGGTTGCAGCACGCCGGCTTTCGATTGCCGCGTCGACCTGCTCGCGTAGCGCGGCGTTGCCGGCATCGAGTTCGGTACCGAGTTGCTGGAGGACTTTGCGGGCAGCCACGATGGCCGGGTCGATGCGGGTGTGCAGGTCGATGATCCCGTCCCAGATTTCGCGGAGCGATATTGCCCTGGCGGCCACGCCATCGGCCTGCCTGTCGGCTTCCCGGGCGCGTGCGCGGAGATCTTCGAGTGCCTTCATCCGCGCTGCGGCCTGGGCCAGCCGCGCGACCTCCTCGGGCGTGGCGGCGAAGGCGGCCAGCGGCGTGCCGAGCAGCGAAAAGGCAAGGCCGCGCAGGACGAACGCGCGGCGACCTGGCGTGAGGTCTGCAGTCATGGTTTATCTCCCGGTTGCCCGGCGTTTCTTGCGAAGCGCCGTCGCTTGAACAACAGGATGGCTTCGAACAGTGCCATCGTGACCAGGCCCCAGGTGAACGCCGTCCCGTAGAGCATGCTGGGCGAAGCTTCGGACGAGGCGGGCAGCGCCGCGCGGATGACGATCACGACGAGGAGCGCGCTGACGATCAGCGTCCCGGCCATCCGTACCCCACGGCGTGCGAGGGATTCGGTGACGTCCCCGATGATCTCCAGGGCCGGTGGCCACGGCGGGACGCTGGCCGCGGACTGGGATGCCGTTGTGTCACCCAGGGGCGGTAGCAGTGGCGGAGTGTCGGGCATCCCGCTTGGGGCAAGGCCCTTCAGGAGGCGCTCGCGGGCTGCGTCTTCGGACTTGAGCCCGACGAGGTCGATGTAATTGATCTGGGCCAGAAGTCCGCCGGGCGTGCATTCACGCACCCGCACGGGGATGAGCTTGCGGGCCTGTCCCGTGGGGTCGGTGGCGAAGGCTGCGGCCCATTCGGGGGCTGTGAAGCGGGAGGCGAGGAAATCCGGCGACAGCACGGCCAGGGTGTGCGTGCTTTCCTCGACGGCCCGCTGCATCTCGAGGACGAAGTTGCTGCCCTCGCGGAAATCCCAAGCCTGGATCACCACGCTGTAACCGGCTTCCTTGAGCTGCCAGGCGATCCATTCGGCGTAGCGCTTGTCGGCTTTGTTGTAGCTGATGAAAAAATCTTTCATCGGTCGCACCCGTCGGCGGAGGGGGATTTCATCTTAACAGCCGTGAAGGGACGACGAACTTTCAGGTCGCTCGAAAAATATCGTTTGCAGCTTATTTCGAGATTGCTGTTCTTAAATAAATCAATGGGTTGCGAAAAATCTCGCAATCAGGATTCTTCGTGGTTTTGCAAGTTATCTCAAGATTTTTCGGGATTTTTGCAGCTTATTTCGAGATTTTTCTTGCCTGACTTCTGTAGCCCGATAGGAAGAGAAATCTTTGAAACTGTCAAGCCCCGCAATGTTCGAGTTGAACTGAGTCGAGGATAGTTTTGGCGAGTCGCTTCCCTTCGCCCAGTTGAGCCGTCAGTAGTATCGATCCACCCCGTGGCAGATTGTCGGCCGTGCTGCCATTGAACGCACGATCAAGCCATGTCGGCTATGGCGCCGTAAGCAGTCGTTCGGTGTAGCTCATCGCGAATGCGTGTGTCGTTGCGATTTCAGCGATTTTCATTGATTCCCTGTCTCGATTTTTGCGAGTTATATGTAGTAGCGGAACGGTAGCGGCGGCAGCTCGTTCTTGCGAGGCGCCGCCGTTAAAATTTCGCCCACGGCATCGGCGAAGCGCAGCGTGACCGGGACGCCGTCTCCAAAGATGCACGCGTTGTAGTTGAGTTTGGTTAAGGCGAGTACGTCGCCCATGACCTGCTTGATGTCTGCAGCACCTCGGCATATCTCGATCGAAAGCGGGTTGGGCACTTCGCGGCCGGCGTAGGTCTGCAACCTGGGCACGAAGCCCTTAGTCCACAGATACGCCATCCCCTGCGATTTCACCCAACCCACGCCACGGGCGATGTTCATCGTCCCGTGCCGATAGAGTTTCATGCCGACGTCTTGGCGGATGCGCACGCAGACCACGTTGGTCTCGTGCGGCACGGTTTCCTTGAAGCCTTCCCACTCCTCAACCGAGAAGCGCGTCTTGCCGTGGATGAAGAGCTCCTTGGGGGCTTGGCCGCCATGATTCTTGCGATACGCGTCTACGACCATCGCCATCAGGCACTTGGCCTTCTCCTTGGGGAGGTGGAAGTCGTCCTTAGTCGAGGTGAGCCAAGGGCCCACCGCGCCGCGAAACACAACGCCCTCGCCGGAGTCGAGGAACATCTGAGCGCCGCAGCACGCATTGCCCGGCTCGGCCGACGATAAGTCCTTCTTGAACACGATGCCGACATAGCAGACGCCGGGTCGCGAAGTTGCGAGCTGCCAAGGCTTGCCGCCGGCCTTGAAGAAGCAGGTAGTAGCGAGGTTCCATGCCAACGTGGCCGGGTCTTGTAGGCCGCGCCCTGGCATTCCGTTGTCGCGGACAAATTCCTCGGGCGCGAGCGTGGTCTCGCGAATCACTTGAACCGCAGCCTTGTGCTCCAATAGTCGTGCCTTGAGCTGGTTGTGGAAGTCGAGCTCGTAAAGATAAATCTCGGCCGACGCGTTGTCTTCGTCGAACAGGCCCGGCGCCTTGAGCAGGCGAGTCGCCGCCTTCTTGTCCATCAAAATCCCAGAGCGCTGCTTCTGACCGGCTTCGACCTTCGACTGCGGCCGGCAATATTTGTGGACCTCCTCGGGCACTACAGCCATCCAGAGATCGATGGCCGACTCGCTGCCGTCGCGCAAGTGGTTGGCGATGGCATCCGAATAGAGCGACACAGCCTTGTGGATCGCCTGATAGCGGTCGTCGATGCGGATCGCGTTGGCGAGCTCGATGGCGTCGATTTCGAGCCATGTCGCGGGCTGTGCGGGCCACTCAACGCCGAACAGGGCTTGGAAACCCGGAAACAGAGTGTGGTTGGGGTTGTCGGCCAGCGCCGGGGCGATGGGCTTGGCTAGGCGCGCGACGCATTTCGAATACCGACGCAGCCCCTCGGCCGTGGACACGACGCCGATGCGCAGCTTGGAGCCGGCCTGCGGGCTTTCCTTTGGGCCATACAGGAGCAAACCGTCCTTGGGATGCTCAATGGACTGCCCATACCCGAATAGGAGCTCGGGCTCGGCGATCTCGATGAGGTTGAGGTCGAAGCTCATACTGGATCCTCCTCGTCATCAAAGTCATCGACCTCGCCAAAGTCGTCGTCAGGCTCATCGATGGGATCGACGTCGATCGAGGGAATCAAGTCGGAGAGGCCCACGGGTGAGTTGAACATGATCGGTGTGGCCAGCACGACCACTTCGCGCCCCGAGCCCACGGGCAGCTTGATCTCGGTGCCGCCGTCGGCGACCAAGGCGAGGAACGCGCGCAGGAATCCGCGCCAACGGTCGTTCCACCAACTGCGGCAAAAGCTCATGCGCAGGCGGTGCGCCCTTGCCGGCGTGTCCAGCGGTTTTCCATCGTCGTCGGTGAAAACGATGGTAGAGCGCAGTTCGATCCGCCACGGCTCGTCAAACTGGGGCACCATGCCCACGGCGTAGCACCAATTGGCCTTCTTGCGTTCGCTGCGGCCGTTGAGCCCCTTGCGGCGCTTACGCCCATCGACATCGAGGAATGAGACTTTTTCGCCGCGCCCCTTGGTGAGCTCGGGCGTAACGTAGAAGACCTTGCGACCACCGGACTGCTCGTGGACGCCAAGGCCCTTGGCTTCCATGGTGAGCTCCCAAGCCTGCCGCACGAGATTGGCCACGCGCTTACGTGCCTCCCACGCGCTCACCGGCTTGCCGCCGAGGGTGGAGCCGCTTTCGATGAAGGTGGCCGAGTCCACGCCGTTGGCGGCTTTGAGCATGACCGACTTGGACATGTTGGACACAAGGTCGCCCGCCTTCGCGAACCCAGCGATGCGATCCTCATGCTCGAACCAGGGGATGCGCCGGTTGAGGTCGGTCAGCTTGATTTCGCGCTCGCTCCCCAAAATTCTTGCAGTCTCGATAGGCGGAAGCGAGACGACGCTGAGCCATGTCGAATCGAGTGACTCTTTGGACTCGGTGCGTAGGATCGCGCCATCCTTCATCTCGGCGAGCCAGTGCCTGGCAGAGCGTGGATCGGGTGCGGAGACCTTGGGCGCGTTGGCCTCGGTCAAGGTGTCGAGCAGCGCGGCTAATCCCTTGTGCCAGCCATTGGCGAAGTCGATGACATTCTTGCGATGGATACCGATTGGCAGCAGCGAGAAGTCATAGTCGTCCAGGCGGAGCGGGATCACGAAGCCCGGAATGGACTTCTCGATGGTCTGGGCCAACGCCCATTCGTCCTTGACACCCTGCTTGTCCACCGCAACCTTGGATACGACAGCCAAGAAGCGGAAGGACTCGTTGCGGATGGCCCCTTCGATCTTGTCCCAGAAATAGTCGCCGCCTTTGAGCCGCCCGAGGTCGTGCCATACGGAAAACCCAACGAGCTCCAAGCGGGCGCCAAGCCAGCGGACGAAACCGTTGTCCTCCGGAGTGGCGTGGCTCACGAATACTGATTCTCGCGTCATTGCTGGCCCTTCTGGACATCGTCCCGCCAGCCGGGGCTGCCAACACCGATCAGTGCTTCGGAACTCGACATTTTCCTTTCCCCAAAAATTTCTTCTTTCATGTTACTCCGAGGGCTGATGGTTAAGCCGATCGAGATTCGACCAGCCCAAGACACCATGATTTTTGCATGTCTGATCTGTAATCTAAAGCAGCCTGACCGCCAGCGGAACTCACAGTTTGGTTTTTTTAGCCGGGCAACTGCCTCATGCCTATGCCAACAAGCAACAAGTCGACCTTTGCTGCCAATCCGTCCGTGCCGACTGAACAGTGGCTATAGTGCCGATACCCGCCGGATTGAGGCCAACGCCTTCGAACGACAAGTTCGTTACCTCGGTGTCGAGGTCGATGAGGGGCTGGAGATCGCCAATCAGAAAGGAGTGATGATAGGTTGGCTGCACGTCCTCGCAGTGGGTGCGTCAGGCGGCCGTGAGCGGACAAACGTGTAAACACGTCGCCACTTTCTGGCATCATGTTGATCGAGTATTTTCGGCTATGGGAGTCACTGACGCCAACGCCCGTGCTAGGCAACAAGCGGCCAGTCCCGAAAATCGCATCCTAGGAACATTTTGCAGCTCTGCAGCAGGATGCCGCTGAGCGCTGTATCAATCACCATGCAATGGGCGGACGCGCGTCCAATCGAAGGTTGGGCTCGTGAGCTTGCTTGAGGGAGGAATCGAAGATGGCATTCAAGAAGCCCGCAGCCGCGGTCGCCGTCCCGGAGAGCCCGGATCGGCTCTTCCGCGACCTGCCGAAACGCCGGCATCCCAGCTTGTTCGACCATCAAGGCCAGATGCTGCGCAACTACGTGGCCAACGCGCTCGACGCCAAGGATGTCGCGCTCCAACTGCCCACAGGGAGCGGCAAGACCCTGGTCGGGCTGCTGCTGGCGGATTGGCGCCGCCGCAAGTTTCGCGAGAAGGTCGTCTACCTGTGCCCGACAAACCAGCTGGTCAACCAAGTGGCCGAAGAGGCCGCCACGAAGTACGGCCTGTCCATCGAGGCCTTCACCGGCAAGATTAAGGACTACGCACCGGCAGCCAAGGCCGCCTACGCTGACCGTGACCGGGTCGCCGTCACTAACTACAGCAGCCTATTCAACACCAATCCCTTCTTCGAAGACCCCGACATCATCATCGTCGACGACGCCCATGCCGCCGAGAACTACATCTCGGCCCAGTGGACGTTGTCGATGTCGCGCCTGAACGAGGACACGGTCCACCTGCACAGCGCGGTTGCCAGCGTCATCAAGCAGGCGATCCCGCAGGCCACCTACGCGCGCATCATGGGCCTCACGCGCGACGTCGACGATGCGTCCTGGGTGGACAAGCTGCCGACCCACCTGCTTGCCGCGCTGGCCGGCGAACTGGGTGCTGCGATTGGCGGACATGTCGGGGACATGCGCGAGCGCTTCACCTGGAAGAGCCTGGCGGGGCACCTGAACGCCTGCCAGCTCTACATGTCGGCCACCGAGATCATGATCCGGCCGTTGATCCCGCCGACCTGGTCCCACGCGCCATTCACGGGCGCAAAACAACGCATCTTCATGTCGGCCACGCTCGGGGCCGGCGGCGACCTCGAGCGGCTCACGGGCCGCCCGAAGATTCTTCGCCTGCCGATTCCGGACGGGTGGGATGTCCAGGGCATCGGCCGCCGCTTCTTCGTCTTCCCCGAGAAGTCGCTGAACGAGGACGACACGCTGGCCCTGCGCCATTCGCTCATGTGCGAAGCGGGGCGCAGCCTGGTTCTCACCCCGCGATTCGACAGCGCCGGTGAGATTAGGCAGGAGGTGGAAGAGGCGCTGGGGTATCCCGTTTTCGAGGCCGAAGACCTGGAGAAGACGAAGGCCAAGTTCCTGGCCGAGGACAAAGCCGTGGCCGTGATAGCGAACCGGTATGACGGCATCGATTTCCCCGACGACGATTGCCGGCTACTCTTTGTCGAGGGGTTGCCCAAGGCCACCAATCTGCAGGAGCGTTTCCTGATGAACCGAATGGGTGCCAACCTGCTCTTCAACGAACGGGTACAGACGCGGGTCATGCAGGCTTTGGGACGCTGCACGCGTGGCCTCAATGATTACTCGGCCGTCGTGGTGACTGGCGACGACCTGCCGGCCTACTTGACCGATCTCAAGCGACGCGTGCATTTCCACCCGGAACTGCAGGCCGAAATCGAGTTCGGCGTGTACCAGTCCACTGACACCACGGCGCGCGAGATCGTCGACAACTTCGGGGTTTTCCTAGAGCATGACGACGCTTGGGAGGAGGCCAACGGTTCCATCCTGGAGGCGCGCAGCGAGGCGAAGCAGCAGGACTTTCCTGCGATGGACGAACTTGCCTATTCGGTCGCCAAGGAGATCGAGTGGCAGACCGCAATGTGGAATCAGGACTACGAGAACGCGCACGACGCAGCTCGGGAGGTCCTGGCGGGCCTCAACGACCCGGGCCTACGCGGCTACCGAGCACTCTGGTTCTACTTGGCCGGTGCTGCAGCAGAGCGCGCTGCTGCCGAGGGCGTGGCCGGCTTCGACGTCAAGGCACGCCAAGCCTATCGTCGGGCCAAAGAGGCGGCACTGGGGATCCCCTGGCTGGTGGCGTTGGCACGGGGCTCCGCGACGGAAGCCGAAACCGCAGAGGCCACCAAGGACGCCGCGCTCATGCTGCAGGTCGAGCGCCTTGAGGGCTACCTGGCCAAACTGGGGACGCTGCACAACCGCGATTTCACGGCGCGTGAACGCGAGATCCGCATTGGCCTGGCGTCGGCAAAGACCTTCGAGCGGGCCCAGTTGCTGCTTGGCGAGCACCTGGGTTTCGCCGCCGGCAAAAAAGAGTCGGACGCGTCACCTGACCCCTGGTGGATGATCGCCGATCAGGTAATCGTCTTCGAAGATCATGCAGGGGCCAAGGAGGACGCGGTCATCGATGCCACCAAGGCTCGGCAGGCCGCTTCGCACCCAGATTGGATTCGCGCGAACGTGGCTGGTGCCGAGGCGGCTACGATCGTGTCGGTGCTGGTGACCCAGGCCACCGAAGCCCGTGAGGGGGCCATGCCGTCGCTGGGCAAGGTCAGTTACTGGCGGCTGGAAGATTTCCGCGCGTGGGCCGAGGCTGCGCTTGTGGCCATTCGCGAGTTGCGCCGCACCTTCACGGAGCCCGGCGATCTTGCCTGGCGGGCCACGGCTGCAGAAGCCTTGGAAGAGGGCAGTCTGGATGGCCCTGGATTGATCAATTGGCTCTCGAAGCGCGTGGCTGGCGACCTGATGAGGCCGGTGTCCTCGTGAGCGGTACCGATAGCTCTGGCCATCCGCGTCGCCAGTAATTGCTGATTCGATAGTGTCCCGCTGCCTAATTGGCCGGAGCATCGGCCATAGCCAAGAACTCTGCGACAGGTGATCGGTACATTGCAGACTGAGTCTGCATAGAGTCCAAGAGTCGGCCGACAAGCAGACCCTCGTCCCTACCGTGCGAGAACCGCCGGCAGTTCATCCCACCTCGTTGTATACCTTGGCGACAACCGATCCCGCCGCATCTGCCAAGAGCGTGCGATATAGTACCGACCCCGGAACCCGCCTTGCGCAAGAGCATGCTGGAAGGCAGGGCAACAAGGACTCCAGGATCAGTTCCCCAGATCTGCAGTGAAAAATTTCTGACTCAGGCCACCACAGCTAAATGCCTGAGAACTCGGCTAGCCAGGAATCGAGATGGTCCAGTTACCAGATTTCAGTTCTATCATCACGCAATCTTTGTATGGGTCTCGGTCATGGCACATGCGGTTGAACGGGATGGCTAGGCTCATCGGGTCCGCTGCGTACTGCGGAGTCGGTGCTTCAAACGTGAAGCCGCTTTTCACTTGCTCGATAATCTTGTCAGGCGAAGTCATGTCCTTGTTTATCGCGAACGGATGCCATGCATCTCGCCAAAACAGCATGCCACCAAGGCAGTACGCGTGTCCGTCTTTCTCGATGAAGGGGATGCCGCTGTATAGGACGAGGACCACTTCAGGATGGTAGTCCGCAAGCTCGTCCAGGTCTTCAAGGGCATCGTAGTCGTCTTGTTCATCAGGTAGGTGGACGTAGGGCAGGCACACGACTGGGATGTCGCCGTAGAAGACCTCTTTACTGCAAGCGTAGAACGCTTCGTTATACCGGGTATGCGCTTTCTCACTGGGAGAGAGGGCCCATCCAAGGGATTCCAACAGCGTCCACCACTTGGGGTAGGTGGGACTGCGAGGCATACCGCTATGCCGCATTCCCTCCCTCAGGTAGTCCGCCCAGGACTTCCCAATGGAGCGTTTTAGCCACTCGACGAGCTGGGCACCCGTTTCCGGCCAGTCTTTTTCATACTCGGTAGCCTCGAAAAGCGGCGCAACCTCGTTGCGATAGAGGCGCAAGGCCCAGAACACGCAGCCCATTGGGTCACTCTCAGGGGGGCGTGAGTCCAGGAAGGTCGAGGGAACATGAACTGGGGGCTTGAAAGGGACGACCAGTCCTTCAGGAGTGAGCGTTACGATGAGCCCTTCCGCCCGAAGCACACCAAAATTGTTCGGTAGGACATAGAGCCAGTCATCGGGATGCTCGCTGCTCGGGCCGAGGGGGCACCCACAGCTAAGTTTGCTCATCACGATTTCGGGACCTTGCGCCTTCAGGTCAGGCTCAAGGTCTCGCTGTAGGTCGAGGAGTTCAGCGAGCGCGGGGTTGTCCAATGCAACGGCTACAGGCGCGACAACGTCACGAAGAGTCCAGCCGTACTGGGCGAAGCAGTCCCGTTCATCCGGTCTAGTATCAAATTCCTCGTCATACCCGAAACAGAGCCACCAGGGGTTCTCCGGTTTTTCTTGGGTAGAAAACTCAAAGCCCAGGAGCTTCAGGGTCTGCTGGTCTTGGAGGGCTTCCATCTGGGAGCGAGCGAACAACCCAACAGGTACGCTTGCCAGAAGCTCTCCCAGCTCTCCTGGGGCAAACCAGGTCTTGTAATGTGCTGAGAAGTTCGGGGAGAACAGTACGCAGGCGTCCACCTTCACGTCCAGATGAGCCGCACTCCATTGGTGGAGCGTGCCGGAGAAGACATGGGGCGGAGGGCATCGCGCCAGGGAAGAAACGCCCCTGCAATAGGCATCACGGCTTGACAGGCGATTCACGACCAGTGGATCCCCTACCAAGAAGACCTCCGTACGAAGATTCGGACGCCCCAGAAGCCAAGGCAGGAACGCGAACCAACGGCCTTCGTCGGTGCACTCGACGATGCCGGCGCCGGGGATGAGTAACGTTAAGGTCTCGCCATCGAGTAGCTCTGGGTGAGCTTGCAGGAGCCAGCGCGCGGCACTGGCGGGCGCTGCCAGACCAACCATCAGGTCCTGACTCAAGTCAGGCTGAAAAGCCGGATGAGCTCGTAGAAAGTCGCGTAGCAAGGGGGGCCATTCGCGATGGACAAGGGCAGGGGACGTAGTCATCGGGTTTCGCGGGCAATCTAGGCCAACTGGACGAGTAGGAATCGAGCGGACGGTGAACTCCCGTCCCTACGCCCGCATCTCCTTTCGTTGTCGTTATCCAGGGGCAACCGCTATCGGTGCTGAAGAGGTTAATCAACGTGGAAGTGTACGATAGTCCTTTGTCCTGTGCTATGCATTGGAAGTGCGTTGGGCAAGAGCGGTGGCGGAAGCGAGGCCCGAGAAGTGTTTAGCGAGACTTCTTGAGTTTGGCTCTGGGGCTTGGGAGAAGATGAAGGCGATCAAGTTGAGGCGCCGGCCCTGGTAAGGCCAGGCACGCTCCAGCATGCCAACATGAAGCGGTTGGCGAGCGTGTGGTGCCGTGTGTGGGTTCTCTACGCATCGGCAACTCGATTTGTGCCAACAGCAATCTCACGGTTGGGCGATCAGCAGCTCTGATAATACTCCCAAAATCTTGCTAAATGAATTTTTTGCACCAATAATGAACTGGTGGAAACTTGCAGCAGAGAGGGAGATTGGGGGATGGACGATCAACTCAAAGCACTTTTCGACTACACGAAATTTCACATCGGCATGTACACCACACTGATCGCTGGAATCATCGGAATCTTCGCGAACGATCAGCTAAAGCAGGCGTATGCAGGGATGATTCCCTACATCAAAGTAAGCATCGCACTCTTTCTGATCGCAGGGGCAGCAGGTGGGTTGATTGCAAGCAGCGTCCCTGCCCACAAAAACTGGGACGATTTCGTAAAGAGCCGTCTCGGACCATGGTCATTGCAATGGATACCTTCCCCTCTTTGTTGCCACATTGAACATACCGCGTTCTGGCTCGGCTGCGTCATAGCGGCAATTGGGCTCTTTCAGGTTCTATAGCCAAGAGGGCCAAGAATCAGCATCCGCGGTCCTGGTTGCACAGGGCTCCTGCCGCTGCGCTGATGACATCGCTTTCTGGCCATCTCGCAGCCCCCACAACTTCGCAACTCTTTGTTTTGTAGGGGCCCGCAACTGGTGCTGTAACAAAGACATCAATCCGTGATGCATGGATGCGGGAGCCCTGCCTAGCCTCAACCAGAGTGGCGGCAGGAGAGATGAGTAGCTGCGCCGCCGATGTCTCTCGCCAGCGGCGCAAGAGCAATACGCTGGCCACGACGCTGACGCTGCTGAAAGCGATTGCGCTACACGCGACCTCCGCAACCAGATGCGGATCGCCGCGCATCAGCGTGATTCAAGTGACTTCCATCACCATCTCCGTTCCGGTGTGGATACTTGACCGCTACACACTTTTCAGCCTCGCAAAAAGACTAGCTGGTGAGTGGGAATTCCTTGTAGAGCGCGTACTCGGAGATGTCCCAGGCTCCGTAAGCTGTGCAATACCGGCTTCCCCCCTCGACCTCATAGACCTGAGCAAGTGGATCGGAGTGTTTCATCCAAAGCCTGACCAGCGGTTCCATTTTCCAACGTCTAGTGCCGTTCAGGAAAGGTGGGCTAACAAGTTGGACGCCTATGATCGACACCCCATCACTCTCACCGTCCAGAACTGACATCAGCTCGCGAGCGGGATGTGTGATGAGCACCGTCTCGTGCAGGTCACCGCTAGGTGTAGAGATTGAGTAGCTTACGTAAAACCACTCGTTCGGTGTGGAGAGTGTCACCGCTCTCCACACGTCCTTTCCCTTGCCTGCAAGTTTAGACATGAAGGGATGGTGCGCAGTTACATCAGTAATAAACATACGATTCTATGTCTTCGGCGATGACGGACGGTCAGCCATTTGGCTAGTCAAAGTAGTTTCAGAGCCCGCTTAGCCCGAACTGAATTATGGAAACATCAGCATTGTGACGTAAACGCGGCTGACTTAAAAGCTCGGCTTCGGGACACTCAAACGATGTCTCTCAGCCATACGTCGCTTCGTTCCAACTCTCTGACAGCGCGAGAGCTTCTTGCCATGAATATCGTTCGCCTGCGCAGGGAGAAAGGCTGGTCTCAGGAGGATCTTGCTCTGGAGGCCGGGCTACATCGCACTTTCGTCGCACACGTTGAGCGCAAAGTGCGCAACATCTCGCTCGACAACATCGAGCGTCTCGCGAATGCGCTGCAGGTCAGTGTTCACATTCTGTTGCTCCCGTAGCCTCCTCCAAGCTTGCCTTGTCTCTCGCTTCCAATGAAGAGACAGAGGTCAATCAGTCCACACAAAGAGGTTTCGGGCTTGATAGGTTCGCCATTTAGGACGGTCTAGATCCTTACTCGCTTCGGAGAGCAGAGGTCGCTTCGAAACGGGACAACCACTCCTCCAGACGCTCCTTAGCTGGGTGGTCGCCCTCCATCGAATTTTCGATGGTGTCCCAGAATTCTCGGAGCAGCCCGTAGGCTTCAGAGAGTTCCGCCTGAATCTCATTGATCCGCTCGCTTTTTGTTTTTGACATAAATTTATATTTTTGCGTAGCCCTGTTCGGATCTCCGAGTTCGGGGTGGGTTGGACGTCGTCGAACGCGGCAGCTACACCTGGGGCATCTAATGATTCTCATTGCGTGAATGGCTTCAAACCTACCCGGGCGCCTAGCTAAGACTTCTTTGACACTTGGTCGATCCGCTGGTCGTTTCAGCATGAACTTCTCAGCGGTTACGTCCTCTTAACTTCGTATATGTCGCGTGAAGTGGTGTTCATGAGATCGAAATGCTTTTGTCCGAAGAGTGAGGTTACGATGGATTCCGCATGCGGTCCGAAACATCGCCTGTAGTCGATTTCAGCAAGGCACTCTTGAGTTTGGTTTCCGATTTCTATTTTATTTGTCGAGTAAAAGGTTTGAAGATAGATGTACGCAGATACTGTTCCAAATTCGGGGTGGCGAAACATACCGCTTCTTATGAATGGATCCAGCCTTTTCTGGAAATTAAGTAAAAATTTCCAGTTTGCCTCGTCAAGAACAATTTTCTTCTTTGGATTGTACAAAATGTTGCTGCTGCATAATGGGCAGTATCGAGCAACGACTGATCGTTGATCGTCTGTTCTCCACCTTGGATTGTTGTGAGTGAAATCGAAGGGAGCCTTGCATACGCGACAGGTGCTGATTAGGGGGGTTTTGTGGTACTCACAAACCAAGCTGTGTGAAAATCGCCACGAGCGCCTGATAAATGGAATGTCATCAGATTTTAGGCATTGAATGCATATTTTGTATATGGGCGTAAGTGTACGCAAGTCAAAAGTTAATGCTTTATATTCTGATTTACTTAAATGAGGAGCCCAGAGTTGGGTGGTTTGCGCAACATTATTTGGATCTAGCCTAAGAACAGCCGCAATCCTATCTGTCGATTCAGGTGTCAGTCGTCTGGTGAAGTCATAGGTATTACTCGGATATTTGATGCAAAGCAATCTTGAGAGCGTGTCTAATCTTATTCTATGGTGACCTGCTACGCGAAATAGCCAGCCGCTAAATGATTCATTTTGTATTGGAGGGGGGCTTCCAAATAATCTGTTGAGAGTAGCGGGTGACTGTGGTGCGTTGCTGCGGGTCTTTTCGTTCAAACGATTTAGGTCAATTGAAATCGAATTCATACTGCCTGAAAAACGCTCTGAGTCGTGAGGTTTGAGTGTAATGCGTCCAGGTGTGCCTGATATGTTGCTCGAAAGCGATCCGGAGGAACGCTGTTTCCTTGCTGCTTAGTTCGGAGCTCAAGTATCGATAGGCAGAAGTAAATGTTCGATCGATCCGTGCGGCGGATGTGATGTTCTTTGTTTGCGACTGTATCTCTTGTAATGTTTCAAAATACGCCGAAGGCCACGATGTTAAGCAGGAAATTGCGTTTGTGACGATTGTTGTCGCCTCCGCACGATTCGGCTTTTTTCTGCCGTGAACTGTTTTTTGTACTCTCAGTGTGGGGAGAATATGCCCTAGAAACCAAATTGATTTCAATAGGCTATCTAGCGTTAGTGTGCTGAGGTGGCTGGAAAAGGAATATGAGTGTGCATCAAGAGGGGCGAGTTGAACAGGGAAGCCCATTTTTGAAACTATGAGCCGGCTTACATAAATTTCAGCGGATGTCGCTTCGGGTTGAGAAATATCGCGAAGATCGAAGCCACAAAGACATCTATAAACTGAATTTCGATTCCATGGAATTTTTCGCCTACAGGCTGGGCACTGTTGTACCAGCTTGCATTCGTGGAGTGGGCATGCCACGTTTAACGTAAAATCCCAGGAGCCCTGAATAAATGGCTCCTCGGAAAGGCATCTTGCGCAGACGGCTGGCGATCTGGGCGAAACAAAGTATTCTTTTGTCACCCAGTCTCCGTTAACATACCACTGGCGGCCATATGTCGTTCTACGACAAAATCCGATGAGTTTTGTTATCTCGTCGATTTTGCATCGGCAGTGCAATGCAAGGCTCTCCGCCTCATCAAGGCTGGGGGATTCCGCTGAGCCAAACAGCTCTTGCAGAATGCTGCTCGGTCCGCATTCGTGATTTGCGGCGGCGCTGCGAATCAGATAGCCCGTAAGTGATTCGCCGATGCGGGGTACGATTCGGGTGAATAACATAATCAGGCAGCTAAGTCGTTAAACGGATTTGGGCTTGGGTAGCCTAATAAATAATAGGCTTGCTGTAGATGGGTAGGCTGAATTGCGGAGCTGCTGTCCATCGCGGCCTGCCTGACGGCTTCACTGAGAAAATGTTTCAATCGACGGAAGTTGCCCTGGGTAAATCCATAAATTGCTGATGGATAGCCGTTACTGTCTAAGCCTGCTTTCTCTGCCATCGGCAAGGCTTCGTCCAGTACCGAAAGTAGCGCAGTCCAGTGCTCATCCATTTTGTATGGTTCAAGTTCGATCCTGCCTGGCCATCGTGATGCCAGCTGCTCGTCGTCTTCGAATAAATCACCTAAACTCGGCTTGCCGAAGAATATGAATGCGATGCGGGTTCGGTCGTATAGGGTTTTCAAATAGTCGCCGACTAAGCCCGCTAGTCTGTCCTTGTTCTGCCGGCGGCCAGATGTCAGTTGAAGGTGATGAGCTTCGTCGATTAAAAGACAGCACGTATTGCAGGCCCGAAGAGCACGTATCACATCGTCAGAGCGTTCTGCTGTAGTTAGCTTTCTTGTGGTGATTTTTTGTCCTAAGCTACTGAGAATGGCCGATTTTACATCTTCTACCTTGGGTGCATTTTCGAGGGTAATCGCTACGGCTGGCACAAAAGATGTTAGCCGACCATGCTGAGGAGGGTAGCGTCTGAGCAGTCGATTGCTAATAAATGTTTTTCCCGTGCCTCCATCCCCTAGGAGGATTGCTCCGCCAGGCGCTGAGATGGTTCGTGAGCGATGCATTAAAGCATCGATAGAGTCCAGCGCTTGTTTAACTGGAGCGGTGAAAATTATGAGGTCAATTACAAATTGCGCTCGCCCTTCTGGCGTATCGTGAACAGCGGTGAGTTGTGTCAGTTTCGCAGAGGGGGCTGGAGTCGGTGTTAAATCTATTTTTGGCTCGAAAAGAGATTCTTGGGAGTCTTCGTTGAAGGTTGAGTTTGTTGTGGGTGGTTCGATAATATTGGATGTCATGAGAATTTGAATCCATTGCTCGAGGAGTGATCTGTTACGCGCCCCATGAAGGTCGCGGTACGCTGGTGCAAGGGGCTACAGTTTGCTTTTCGTTTGGGACGGTTTCAGAAGATACGCTTTGACCCCTAAACGGATCGCCAACTGCCTGTGGTTTGCCTTCTAGTGCAGCGTTGGAGTTAATGTTAGCCATTCTCGCGAGTTTTGATTTGACCGCAGTTTTACCTAGATCCAGCTCCTGCCGAATTGTTTTTTGAATGGAGGCACGTGTTTCGACAAGCGTGTCAATAGCGTTCGAAGCGTCAAGGCGTAGGCCGCGCTGTCGTCTTAGATACAGGTGTTGAAACACGCTTAGCCCGCAACTGTAGTCGGGTCGGGTCGATGGGACTAGAAAGTATCTATTTGTTATCGGGCTTAGTGCATAAATATGTCCGAGGTCTTCAATTTGGACTGCAAACGATAATTTTATGCCTTTCCCAATTTCATTCATCAGCTGGCTAAGCTCGTCGCTGGCATAGGTTATCCATTTGTATCTCAACCCCTCTTGGGAAAGAGTGCCTGTGTTGTGTTCGCCGAGAATGATGTTTAGTGCATCCGGTGAGTTCGGATATGGTGGCGGCGCCAACGAAATTTCGTCCATCCATATGTCGATAGGCCTTGCTTGGTTTCGTGCGTTTGGGAAAACGTTGTGAAAGTCTGCTGCCCATTTGTGTAGGAGGTATATAAGCGTCGTAAACCGGATAACTGCTTGCTCGGATGGGTTGTAACCTGCGCGTTGGCTCAGGTTGGAGAACGTTCGTCCAGGGATTGACTCGAAAAATGTTTGTTCAAGGGTCAGGAAGAATCTTTCAATTGATCCTTTTAGCCACGGAGTGCGCCGTTCGCAGTATTCATACATTGATCCAATTGATACGATGGCTGTCCTGTAACGCTGAGATTTGAAGTCGGCGCCACGGTCCGACTCGTAATAATGAGCTCGTCCGAATGAAGCCCATGGATTTTCTATATCAGGCCATTGTTCGTACGCAAGATGGTGCGATACTAGCGAGTGTTTTAAGGCGCCGAATATGGAGCTCAGTCCAGTAGGGGTGAATGATACGTAAAATCCCAAAAGCATTCCTGATCGACGGTCTTTAATCGCCGTAAGCCATGGTCGACCTAGTGGGAGATATGATTCGTCGTCTATTACATAAAGATTTAATGGTGTGTGGTCGATCTCGGCGTAGTCAAGCGGGTAGTCGCATGGTAAGTGGCCTTTGATCATTTTGAAGTGATGGCGCGCGGCTTCGCGTCCAAAGCGAGCAACCATCAATTCTTTTTTTGGGCGCGCTTCTATTCGCGCGTAGAATGACCTTTGAGATACTCTACGGAGAAGCGGAAGGCCGCTTTTCTCTCTCCGTAGGTTTTCGTTTTTGAGTTCATTTCTGTAGGCAAGATATGCTCCGCTTGCGGTGGGGCGAGTATCTAGCGCGTACTTTTCATCAATTTGGCGCTGTAGAAATTCTTCGCTGTCGTTGTCAATCGTTTTCTTTTTTGTTTTTTCGCTGTGCCCATTGATAAGAACATAGACTTCGCCTTGATTGGTTTCTAAATTCTTCCACCAATATTGAATCGTAGAGGCGCCTGGGGCTCCTTTGGGATCATTTATTTTTGCCGCTATTTTTGCGGACTCTTCGATGATAAGTTTCCTTTGACCTCTTGTGATCCCCGCTTTTTTTAGATTGCTTATGTAGGTAACCTTTCGATCTACGTCTTGTTGGTACTTTTCCGGGAGGCTTGATAAGTCACGAATTTGCGTTGAAGCTGGTTCCGTCGGTGTCTTTAGGACTTTGGGTGACGAAAATGCATTTAGGATTGTTAGTCGCTGTGTATTGAACTCACCCCAAAAGACGGGTTCGGATATAGTTATACGTTGTCCTGAGGTTGGCTCCTCGAAATATATATCGTTCCCGTGACGGCTTACATACTCGAGGGTTACTCCTTCTCGTTGGATTATTAATCCGGTCTCGAGAAAAAAGGTTCCCATGTCGATTTCTCCCTACCGTTTGATAATTGAGAGAATGTGGAGGCCAGGCGTGCGATCCCTGCTGTCCCAAGCTGTTCCGCGGGGAAGTTCCTCTTCTCTGCGATCACGAAGAGGCGGTTGTTTAATATCTCCGCCGACATAGTTTTGTGGTCCAGCGTTTGAACGACGCAATCGCAGAGCCTTTGCATTCGCCAAGAGCTGTTTATCCGTCGGGTGACGACCCATAGCCAATTCCGCCAGTAGACGACTGTATCGACTTGAATTGATGATTGTTTCAAGCGTAAGTCCCTCAAATGGCTGGCTTGGAAGACTGATTGGAGTATTGCTGCCAAGTGGAGCGCTCCACTCGAAGCAAATTTTTCTTTTTGCAATAAGGGTGTAAATGTCGACGAGCTCTAAATTGGTGTTTTTTAGAATCTCTGAGATTTTCATTGGGCCAGAGGAGAGCGCGGTAGTGGCATTCAATAAAATGTGCTCAGGGATGTGACTGGTCACGTACCGATAGAGCAGTTTTACGTTTTTAAATCGAGGCTCTTCAAATAGTTGAACGTCTGTGATAAAGATAAATATTTCATTCTTTGAGCGAAAGTATTTAGCAATTTCTTGATATTTTGAAACAGCCTCTTCGTGAGAAAGTGATGGAAGCGCCTTGACTTCAATATTGACGGGTCGAGCTTCGGCCACTTGTGTGACTACAAAGTCTGGGGTGTACCGACGATTTTCTCCGTTGGAGGTCTGGTAGTGATGCTCGATTCCCTGTGATTTTATTTCTGTTATGTCGTGACAGAGGGAAAGCGCTGCGATGGTGTGTTTTTCGAGGTAGGACTCGTGCTCGGCGTGCCAGGGGGTAAGTCCTTCGATGTAGGCTCCGCCTGTGGTGCGGTGAGGCGATACTTCGACAAGTTTGCGGGCTGGGCCGGGTGGGGACGGTGGAGCTGTCTTCGCTCTTTTGCGAGGGCCGGTTGGCAGGGGCATGATGAGTTCTCTTGAGCATGCGATACTCACCGCCACAATGCATCCAAAATGATGCATTGTGGTGTGGAGTGGCTGATTTTTCAGTCAAGACTTGACTTCGCCGCTCTGCTTGGAGATACTTTAAGCGCGAACTTAGTAGTAATCTCTGCGCAAGCGGACGGAGCCGGGCGAGCCTTCTTGGTGAGTTCGGCTTTTTGTTTACATGGTTGAATTCCTTTCAGGATGTTCGGGGGCGGAGCTTGCTAGTAGCTGAGTGAGCTTCTCTGCATTCATGCTGCGCCCGGCCTTGACGCCCAAAGCAACGGCAATTTTGTGGCTCTGGCCGCGTAAGCACTTGCGCTTTCCGTCTAGGACTTGGTAGACAAGCCCTCCGGAGAATCCATTTATGCGGGCCCACTCAGCGATCGAGACTCCTGTGTCGAGAATGATGTCTCGAGCTTCGCGGAGTGTCCTAGTCGAATGCTGCATAGCCAGTGCGATGAATGATATTGAATGCACTCTAGCAGGTATGTATTTTTTTGTGTACATTATTGTTGAGGCTTGAGATGGCAGACAGTCATGCCGTTTTTTCAGGTCTTGGTGACCGGCTGCGGCAAGAGCGGCGTCGTCTAGGGCTCAATCAAGCTGAGTTTGCCGCTTTGGCTGGTGTTCAGAGGCTTGCGCAGGGCCAGTATGAGTCAGAAGCTAGAGAGCCAAAGCTCAGTTATTTGGCAGCGTTGGCCGCTGTCGGGGTCGATGTCGGTTTTGTTCTACTTGGAAGGAAAGGCGTCGGCTTGCCGTTGCCGGAGCAGAAACATATCGAGCAGGAGGTCTTCGCTTTGATAGAGGAGTACGTCCGAGCCCGATGCAATGGCAGTCTTTCTGCTGAGGCGCGGTATGTGCTGTTTGATGTGATGCGTGCGCATCTCACGACGAGTTCGCGTAATGGCAGTGGGTTAAATATCTCTGAACTGCTTTCGGCTGCGGGAGGGGGAGGTGAGCGATAGCCACAACGATGATGAGCGCGCTGTTCGGCAAGCACTTGAGGCGATCGCGAGAGTTTCGGCGAGCGAGATGGGCGGTGCCGCCAACCGCGATACGATCGGTGACTTGAGGCGAGAGCTGCTTGCTTGTCCTCAAGAATCAGCGGAGCAGATCAACGAGTCTGTCGATGTGAAGGGCGCACTGCATCGGCTTAGCCCCGGAAGAGAGGAGAAAGAGGCGTTTTTTGATTGGTTGAAGAGAACTCGTCAGCTCACTGAGGGTGAGCTAAGCTTGGCTCGTCGAGTTCAATTGTTTGACCAGGATTCTCAGGGGCGTTTGAGGTTACGCTCTCGGAGAATAAGTGAGGCCCAGGCTGCGAGCATCATCGGAGTTACATGTCTGGTTGCAGGCCTCTGGTGTGGATGGGTTCTGTTCTCCGATCGTGACGGGCTTCAGCAGGTCATTAACTCATTTTTGTGCGGTGCGTTAATTGGCCGGATCGCTGCGTACGTTTGGGATCAATCGATTCGATTTGAGCGGCTCAGGTCAAAAGTTAGTGAGATTGCTCCTTGGTTGAGCGGTAATGCGCCTGAAACTATCAAAGTTTAGTGGCAAGCTCGCTCAGTTAGAAGCCTGAAGTGGGCGTGAAGTACAGAGAAAGACGCGGATGCCGTCGGAACCCGCGATGGTTCAGTGTTGCCTTGTGGTGGCTCGCATTGTTCGAGAGCAGATGCAAGTCAGACTCAGGTCGTGTGGCACGCTCGAACTCCAGGATCAGCTCCCCAGATCTGCAGTGACAAATTTCTGATTTAGGCCACTCGGCTGGAAACAGCCAAACGCTTGAGAACTCAGCTAGCCCGGAATCACGATGGTCCAGTTACCTGATTTCAGTTCTACCATCAGGCAATCCTTGTCTGGGTCTCGGTCATAACACATGCGATTGAAGGGGATGGCCAGGCTGAGGGGGTCGGCTGCGTACAACGGCGTTGGGGTCTCAAACGTGAAGCCCGCCTCCACCTGCTCGATAATCTTGTCCAGCGAGGTCATTTCCTTCGTTATCGCGAACGGATGCCATGCGTCGCGCCAGAAAAGCATGCCGCCAAAGCAGTACGTGTGTCCGTCTTTCTCGATGAAGGGAATGCTGCTGTACAGGACTAGGACGCCGTCTGGATGGTCGTACTCCAGCTCGTCAAGCGCATCAAGGGCTACGTAGTCATCCCTCTCATCGGGTAAGTAGACGTACGGAGGGCAGATGACAGGAAGGTCGCCGAAGATAAGCCTTGTGCCCCCCACGTAGAACATGGGCTGGCGTGGTGAGGGGCTTTCCTTGCACGAATAGAGCGACCACCCAAGAGATCCCAGCAGGCTGTACCATTTTGGGTGAGTAGGACTGCGAGGCATGCCGCTGTGCCGCATTGCCTCCCTAAGGTAGTCAGCCCAGGACTCCCGTCTTAACGTGCATTTTAGCCGCTCGATTAGCTCGGTTCCTGTTGCGGGCCAGTCTTTTTCGTATGCGGCAGTCTCGAAGATTGGTGCAACCTCGTTGCGATAGAGACGCAAGGCCCAAAACATGCAGCCCATCGGGTCACCCTCAGCGGGTCGCGAGTCCAGGAATGTCGAGGGGACATGAAGTGTCGGCTCGAACGGAACGATCAGGCCCTCGTCGGTTAGCGTAACGATGAGCCCCCCCGCTCGCAGGACACCAAAATTGTTCGGCAAGATATAGAGCCAGTCATAGGGAGGCTCACTACTCGGGCCTATGGGGAGAGCACGGCTTAGGTCGTACATCACGCCTTCAGGGCCGCGCGTCTTCAAGTCGTTCTTAAGGTCTCGCTGTAGGTCAAGGAGTTCAGGGAGTGCCGGGTTGCCTAGCGCAACGGCTGCTGGCGCCATAACGTCTCTGAGTGTCCAGGAGTACTGGGCGAAACAGTCCCTTTCATCCGGTCGGTCATCCTCCTCCTCGTCGTACGAGAAACTGAGCCACCAAGGATTGGCCGGCTGCTCTTGGGCAGAAAACTTGAAGCCCAAGAGCGTAAGGACCTGTTGATCTTGGAGTGCTTCCATCTGGGAGTGGGCGAAAAGTCCAAAAGGTGCACTTGTCAAAAGGTCCCCCAGCTCCCCTGGGGCGAACCAGGTCTTGTAGTGTGCCGAGAAGTTCGGGGAGAAAAGTACGCAGGCATCCACTGTTACGTTCGGATTCGCTTCCTGCCATTGTTTGAGCGTGCCCGAGAACATATGGGGCGGACGATGTCCCTCTAGGGAGGAGACGCCCCGGCAAAAGGCTCCACGCTGCGACAAAGGATTCACTACCAGCGGATTGCCCACCAAGAAAACCTGCGTCTGAAGGTTTGGGCGGCCCAGAAGCCAAGGCAGGAATCCAAACCAACGGCCTTCATCGGTGCACTCGACGATGCCGGCTCCGGGGATGAGTAACGTTAGCTTCTCACCCTCAAGGAGCTCAGGGTGCTCTCGTAGGAGCCAGCGTGCGGCACTGGCTGCCGCTGCCAATCCGACTTCCAGGTCGCTGCCGGAGGCGGACTGGAAGGCCAGATGTGTCCGTAGAAAATCGCGCAGCAGGAGCCGCCATTCGTGATGGATAAGGGCTGGGGATGTAGCCATCGGGCTTCGCGGGCAATCTCAGCCAACTGGCCAAGTAGGAATAGCAGAGGATGATCTCGTCCTTGCTTGTTCCCGCATCTCCTTTAGTTGTTGTTATCCAAGGATAACCCCTATCGGTGTACTGAAGAGATTAATCAACATGGAAGCGTACGCCATAGGTTCACACACCTTCAGTGCGGCCCACGCTGCCAAAACATACTTACCGGCTGGGCATCCTTCAGATCCATGTTTAGATGCCGCTGGCTAAGTGGCCCTCACGCAGGGGTAAGGTTCCTGGCAGCGGTGAAATCTCGACCGGACTACTCATCACGCGGCTCAAGCAGACGTACAGACAAGTCTGTCCCCAAGACCACCGCAATGCGATGAAGAATCAGAAGCGATGGGTTGGCAATCCCTCTCTCTAACTGGGAGACGTAAGTCCGGTCCACTTCTGCTTGCAAAGCCAACGCTTCCTGGGATAGACCGAGCCGCCGCCGGGATTGTTTAATCTGGTTCGCAAGCTCAACGCGAAGGTCGTCAAAGGATTTGTTCACCGGCAAACTGTGCCGGTTGCGAGACCTTCAATCCACGGAGTATAGTCTACATTTATGTATTCAAAGACTCATCTCTCATGCTCCAAACTCATCGTTCGGCCATCGTCCCCCTACAGCTTGATCCCAATGTTATTCTTTGGGACTGGGTTGAGCTCGCGGTTGATGCGCCTTTCTTCGTGCTGGAAATTGCATCCCCAACGGAGGATGATGAATTTGTAACCCACATAATGACCTCGAATCTCAAAGTGCTGCGCGCACACGCTGAAACTTCCGAGGCCGGCGTCTTGAAACGTGTTCTCCTACTTTCGCCGAGTTACGTTAATGGTTCGGATACCTTTCAGCTGAACGCTTTGGAAAGCGTCCTTTCGTCCCCCAGCAATCCGATGAGCATGCTTTTCAACCTGACTGACGGGCGGTCGCTACACTTCAGCTTGGGGGATGAGCGGCTTGATGAGTCTCAATACACAGACCAAGTATTCAAACGCACTCCGGAAACAACTCAGTAATTCTGGGGGCGATTCAGGGCCTGAAAGGTTGCAATGATTGCTTGGCGGCTTGCCACGGCACCGTGACATGCCGCAGCTCGTTGCTGTTCACCCTATCGCTCAAGTTCTGGCTGCAGATCACGGGCTTGAGATACAAGCCGTACGCCACGCACGTGCGGAGCAAAGTCTAGACTGCTGTCGCTTTGATCTATCCAACAGAACCCCAGCTTAGCGGAATGAAGCGTTGCCCTGGAAAACTTTATCTGGTGCAACTGAACACGGGCTTCCGCCCCGCGCTCCTCAGGCGAAGTTTCTTGCAAGAATCGTCCGGCAAAGCAATTCTGACGGTACGCAAGGGGCGAATTTAATCTCTGAAGAGAAGACAGTTTGCTCTTTAGGCTTCAGTTGTACCGTCATCCCTTTGAGGCGGGCTGCACTTAGAGTGGCAGCCGGCGCCTGAATGCTGATCGCATCAAACTTGACATGCGCTCCTTCATACTCTGCCATCCGTGCGTAGGTTCGGTTTTGCTTCGTACCAGCAAAGGTCCATGTGCGTGCGGGAGAGCCGCCGAGTCCGGACATGAAGTGCGCATCGGGGGACACCGCTATCTCCTCCATCAACGCCGCAAGCTCAATTTTTCCGCGCTGTGAAAGGTGGACAGCAGGGGATGCCCCCGCAACCAGAGCAGCGCGGATACCTTGGCAGACTTCTCGGCTCAGACTGCGTGCTCCACCCATCCATCTAGCTTTACCACCCTCTTTCGCCGCCTCCAGCCAGACGATCCGCTTGGACCACTCGATCTCCTTCACTAGCCAACTGCGGCCAGCCAAGAGCAGCAGCCGTTGAGGCTCTTCGCCGGTCAACACCATGGGGTCGATGTAACCCACCTCAGCACCGCCGCACCGGCCCGTCAGGAGTTGAGCGCCGCTGAAGGCCGCCAGCAGATCGCGATAGTGGCTACGGCCGAACTCTCGTTCGGTCTCAGGGCCGATGCGAACCAGTCCTCCCTTGCTATCCAGATAGCTCTTCTGAATCATGTGGTCAACCATCGATTTGATGCCGTCTGCCGGCCGCTCCGGGAAGCAACGAGCCATCAGCGAGAGAAGCTCACTCACAGGCCATTCGCCTCGCTCCAGCGTAGCCACAAGAATCTGTTGTCCTACGATCGGCCACGGCTCATCAGGCGGCCGTGCAGCCTCCACCCAGCCCTGTGACCACAAATGAGTGACACCCAAGGCCAACATGAAAGCGTCTTGATTCGTCGTCAAGAACAGGCAATTCCGGAGACTGCCCGACCGCCTGCCGGTGCGACCCATGCGCTGCAAGAACGACGAGACGGTAGACGGCGAATCGATTTGAATCACGCGATCCAGATCGCCGACATCAATGCCAAGCTCCAGCGTCGATGTCGCGACAATCACGCAATCCTTTTCCTCTCCAAACGCAGCTTCAGCCTGCCGGCGTTCGGAAACGCTCAGGGACGCATGGCTCACGAAGGTTCGCACCTCCTTACCGCGCAGCATGCTGCTCAACTGCTCAGCGCTGCTGCGTGAGTCGCAGAACACCAAGCGTTTTTCACCACGGTGAAGGCGTGAGATAACCGTCGCGGCGTTCTCGAGGTTGCCAACGTGATCGATGGTGACATCGGCGTCTGTGCTCACGGAGGCACTGCCCACCACCTGCCGTTCTCCGACCGGGGCGAACCACTCCAGAAGTTCCTGCGGGTTGCTGACCGTCGCCGAAAGACCGATGCGCTGGAGCGGTTGCGGCAAATAGTGCTCAAGCCGTTGCAGCACCGACCTCATGTGCCAACCGCGGTCATCAGCAGCGAAGGCGTGCAATTCGTCCACAACCACCGCCCGCAAGTTACCAAACCAGGCAGGGCGGTTCACCCGCACGGAGATCAGCATCGCTTCGATCGATTCCGGGGTTGTCAGCAGGATGTCCGGCGCTTCCTTCAGTGCTTTCTTCTTGCGGGACTGCGACACGTCGCCATGCCAGACTTCCACCGTGCGTCCAACGAGTCCGGCATAGTGGGTAAGCCGATGTTCGAGGTTGTTCAGCAGGGCCTTGATCGGGCAGATGTAAAGAACGCTCGTGCCAGGCCAGGACTCCTTCAGCATCCTGGACAGGATGGGAATGGTCGCCGCCTCCGTCTTTCCCCCTGCTGTGGGCGCCAACAGCAAACAGTGCGCCCCGGCATGAATCGGCGGGATTGCAGCCAGTTGCGTGGGGCGCAGCGTGCTCCAGCCCAAGGTGTTGACCATGTGGTACTGGAGCGAGGGGTGCAACTGCTCGAACTCGCTCACAGCTCGATGTCGTCCACCGAATTCGCGCTTGCTGCAGCCCGCTCAGCGGCAGACATCTCGGTCTCGGCAAGGGTCAAAGAGTAATGCTGACGGGGATCGAAGTCCGCATGCAGGTCCACACGATCCAGAACATCTGCGACCAGCTTTTTCAAGAACAAGCGAGGCGCCACTCCCACCTTGCCTCCGAGTCCGCCGGCCACGGCCCGAGCCAAGGTTTCCAGGTAGCCATCATCGACAACAGCCCGCAGGCGCTGCTCGTGCTCTCGCCCTTCTGCGTAAATGTCCCGCACACGCCGCCCCACCGAAAGCAGGGCACTGTGATCAAACGGAGCCAGGCGGAGCTGGACTGCGCGGGGATTGTCAAACCTCCGGTCAGTCCCAAAGTCCACATGGAGCCGTTGGGCCAGCGGTGCCAGCCGTTGTATGCCCTGCGGGCCGTCAAAGAATGCCGGCGTGCCAGTGATTATCAGGTACAGACCGGGATAGCGGCCTGCATCGATCTCATCGATCCACTGCCGCAGAGCATTGAGCCCCCTCTCACGCGTGTCGGTCCGCATACGCTGCAGCGTCTCCACCTCGTCGAGCACCATCACAAGGCCCGGAAATCCGCTGTCTCGCAAGATCGTGAGCAAGCCCACCAAGAAATTGCTTGCCCCAAAGTGGTCCAGATCGCCCTTGATACCTGCAGCACGCTTCACACTGGCCGCCACGTTTGGCTGACCAGCCAACCAGCTGATCAAGCCCTCGGCCAGCATGCCGTCGTTGTTAGCCAGGGCCTGTCTATAAGTGCGCAGCACTGCCGAGAAAGCCGGGGCCGTCTTGCTGATGGCGCTCAGACGAGCTTCCATGAGTGCATCCGTCCGCTGCAGCAACGCTTGAGCATCGTCAGGGTCCACCGAAGGGTCGGCCAGCACATCCTGCTCCAGAGCGTAGAACCAGCCATCGATCACGCTTCTGAATGCGCCGCTGGCCATGTCGGCCGTGCCCAGGTGCTCAACAAGCCGCCTGTAGACAGTCTCCAATCGATGCAGCGGCGTCTCGGTCTCGTTGATCTGGACTTCCGTTGCAGCAAAGCCCCTGGAGCGCGCGCGCTCCTGCAGCCATCGTCCGAAAAAGGTCTTGCCAGTACCGTACTCGCCGCGTACCGCCTTGAAGCCTCCGCGGCCTGAAGCCACCGACTCCAGCTCTTCGCCGAGAGTGCGCGCGAAAGTCTCAATACCAACCGCCAATGCATCCAGACCGTTGCTTGGAACAGTGCCTCGGCGGAGCGCACTGATGATGTCTTCTCTGCGGGCCGGGCTGATCACCGTGGGCCTCCTTGCTTGGGCAGATTGAACTGCTGTTGCAGCAAAGTGATGTTGAGTTCAACCGACCCCGCCGTCTCATCGACGGTGACCACCGCAGCCTGGTCTACATTCAAAACACGGCGCACGGCACTCAGCAGGCCACCCATGCGGATCTCTGGCAGTGACAGTCGATTCGCCAGAGCCGTCCTGGACAACTTTCCGCCACGCTCGGTCAACGCCTCCAGCAGCAGTCTCATCTTGTCGTCTGGCAAAGCTACGCGCGCTGCCAACTGGCGCTGAGACGCATAGATTGGGCTGGCTAAGAGACTGGAAATCCAGTCCAGCGCTACCGCATCCATGTCAGGTACAGGCAAATCGACGGGGGCGAAGAGCCCCGCCTGCGCTTCGAACTGCACCTGCTTCGTACGGGCAGGCTTGGCGTGTGACACTGCAGGAGCTACTGGCTTCTTGGATTGCATAAGAAGGGGTAGCTCCCACCACTCTGGCTGGTTCGGTGGTGCAGCACTCCAGCTAACAAGGCTGGTACCCAGCGGGGCAAATACGCTCAGCGGCACGGTGACTTCTTGGGGTGACAGGCCTCCGTGATAACCGTTCTTTCGGCCCGCATAACGGCTGCTTTCACTCCACAGGCAAACCACCGCGTTGGAGCCATCGCTGGTAACCACCCGGCCACCGCTGATCGCCAGCTCCTGGGTCGATGCCGGAGTGCCTCCCAGTCGCCAACGGTCACTCTCGCCACCTGAAATCTGCGTGGTTCCGTCCTCCAGCAGATGACCGTGGTCAGCCGTAACGATCACCACGCGTCGGGCCTCGCGGGCTTCCCGCAACAAAGGCAGCAGCAGACGCAGATCCTCCAGCGCCCAGCGCTGATTGAGCTGATCTGGTCCGCTGAGGTGGTCATCCACAGCGTTGTACACCACGCCCACAACCTGCTGCTTTTGGTTCGCGATCGCCGTGCGGATCTCCTGTGCCAGATTGCCGGCATCGGCCAAGTCACCTTTGTGGAAGACCTTGGGTGGAAACTCTGCTCGGCTCGTAGCCATCAATGCGGGATGTGCCGCAAAACCGGGTTTCTCTTGCGCCTGTGCTCCCGTGGTCAGTCGTCCACATAGCAGGCTAGTCCGACTCACCTCAGTGATTGTAGGCACTGTTGCGACGCCGACGAAGGGCTTGCCCTGAGACGCTGGCACCAGCTCTACCCAACCGTGGCCGGCAGCCCGCGCAAACAACTCTCGGAAGATGCTGTTGCTCAAGCCATCCATCACCAGTAGCAACGTGGGTTGTACAGCGGCAATCGGAGCGACGACCCGGTCCAGCGCGTGTTCAAGCGGGACAACCCGTCCGCTGTCAGCAGGCGTCTGTGCATTCCATTGCAGCAGCGCCTGCGCAAAAGGCTTGGCAAAGGCATTTCGTCGGGCAATGACCGCTTGGCGACACGCGGCATACGCGTCTGACAGCTCGGTCAGTTCGTCGCCACCCAGCAGCCTGAATCGGGCCCAATCCACGTAGGCGCCTTGGTCAGCTTGCCATTCCACTGAATCTGGCAGCGAGACTCCGGAGCCCATTGGGCTGAGCAGCCATCGGGCCAGGCGTCGTGCCATCTCAACACGCTCCATGCGTGGCCGCTGCTCGTTCATCAGGGTGTGCTTCAGCGCGCGGTCAGCCTGCAGTTCCACCTGCTGAAGCTTGGCTTCACTGGGCTCTGCCGCGTGGGCACCAAGTGCCAAGGCAAAGTCGGCCAGTCGCTGGTCTAGCGAAGAGGGAAGCACATCGCTCAGGTGCGAAAACTGCGAGATACGGAGCTCACGCAGCAGAGCATCGGCACGGTCCAGTAAGGCCCGACAAGCCTCCACACCCAGACTTCGCACTACTTGCTCTGCGGCCGCGGCCCAGGCACGCCCCTCTGTCACCCCTACATGCTTTTCGTTGACGAAGCGCTCCAGGCGGATCGCCGCCTGACCCAACGCGGCCTTCCCTTCACCCGCTGCCGCAAAGATGACGCCACTAACCAGCCCCAGCGGCAACGCATCACCCGTGCGACCGGCTTCGACGCAGCCCAAGACCATGCCCCCCGCTACGCCGGCAGCGTCAGCCAGCCAGGCCAGAATGTCCGACCGCATCGACGCAGGCAAAGGCCCGAGTCGAGGATCTGCATCGGGCGTCATCGACCAGCCCAGCAACGTCACCGCGTCTGGCCTGGCCACCTCGATCCCCACAAAGCGGACCAACACTTCGCGCCATGCGGTTTCCAGGTCCAAGAATCCATTGGCCACGGGCTGATAGTCGCCCTGGGCCGCGCCGTCGATCAAGGCCTGTGGCATCCAGGCAAACCGGCTCAAGCGAGCATCGGTCTCCTTGGCCTGGAACATCAGGCGAACGATGTCCCATCCTTCAGGCTGGAATACCCGCGCACGGGCCAGCCGGGCAGCGATGTCCTCCGCAACCTCATGCGTAGACAGGGGCGTAATCACCACCATGCCCGATACTGGAGGTGCGAGTTGCTCCAGTTCACAGAGCGCTTCGCGAATGGCCAATGACGATTCGCACCAACGCAACAGAAAACGCTTCCCATGTGGGGTGACCGTCTCCGGCCAGATCTGTTTTGCAGCAGCGCGAATCGCAACGGCCTGTGCCGTCGGATCACTGTCCAGCACTCGCTCCAGTTGCGCCTTGATTTGCGGCGTCGACAAACTCATAACTGGGTGCCCTTGCGCTGCAGACGCCAACTGAGCGTCAGCTCCAGATCCCGTTCGTTGATCACGCGAGCCTTCAGTTCATCCAGTGCCGCCACGGCCTCAGCGCCAGTCAGATGCAATTGCTGCTTCTCAGCCACCACTTCGGGCGCCAGGCCGGCCGGGACAGGCGGAATCGTCACAGGCGTAGGTGCAGTTACGCCTGGCGCGGGCGACGGAGAAGGCTCGGGGGACGGGGCCGTTACCGGAGCAGGCGCTGCGAGCAAGCCCATGGCGTCGCGATGCAACTCATCGAGTCTGCCCTTCAAAGCCAAGACGTGTTCATCGCTGGTCAGCACCTCGGCCAAGCGCCGCCCGATCACCTTGGCGGCATCCGACCGGTGATCGCTCAACTTCAGCACCACGTCGAACAGTTGCCAGTAGCTGCCCACCTCCAGCGCATCGGCGCAGACCTTCGCCTGCCCCAAAGCTCGCCCGACAGCAGCCTCCGATGTTTGCAGATTGGCCGTTGCCAGTACTGCGACCACCTCTGAATCTGCCGCGGATGCAACCGCGGCCAACAATGACTGCGCAGACTCAGCGGTTTGCTGCCGAGCCCCTGTTGCACCAGCCGCGTATCGGGCAACCCGATCACGTATCTGCACTACAAGGCGAGTTGCCGCATCGCGCTTCTCCGCGATCTTCTGCTTAACCTCGTCCACCAACTTGCCCACATTGGCCGCGTTGAGGGTCTGGCCCAGGGTTAAGCCGAAAAGGCTGGATGCACGCTGCAAGGCCAGCTGCCAGTCATTGGCATTTGGCAGCAACTGCTCCCGCAGCTCCAGTTCATCCGGCATGCTGTCCACAGACGGCTCAAAAGGCCCGCCTCGCATCGTGAAACGACGGCTGGTGGAGGCAGCGAAAGCCAGGATGATGAGATTCTGCAGCTCCAGCGGCAACCCCATGGGAGCAGGCATGTCGATCCACTGCCGCAACTTGGCCACGGTGATCGGCCCTCCACCGTCTCGCGCGTGGCTTTGCGAGAAGCGCGATTGCCAGTGCGGCTCGATCAACAAATGTGTTTCCGCCATCTGCCCTAGTTGGCAAGGGTTGACCACGGAACGCACCAGCTTGCGAACACTGGCGTCCTGCACCAACCCGCGCTGCCCTGGCGCCTCGATAGCCTTCTGCACTTCGGGCCAGATCTTGCGAATGATAGCTGGCTTGATCTCGGTGTCGAACTCGGGGTGAGCCGGATACTGGTGGGCAAACAACTGGCCCAGCAGGTTTTCGAAAGCCGATTTAAAGTCGGCCCCCACGGGCGGCCGCGGAGACAGTGTTGGGTCCAGCGAGCGGAACTGCTGATCCGCCGTCAGTGGATTGCTGACCGCATCCCGAGGTTCGGTGCTGATGCCGTAAGCCACTTCCAGCTGAGAACGCAGCTTGATGCGCAGTTGGTCCAGCTGATTGCGGGCCAGCGCCTTGGCCTGCACACGGTCCACAAACGACAGGTGGCCCGCATAGGTCTCAAAGCGCTCCCCTTGCAGTACGTAATCCAGCACCACCAGCCGACCCAGGTCGGCCAGGGCCTTGTTGCTCAGGAACGAAGGTATCCATACCAGCGTTCTGGTATCTCCACCGCGGTAAGCCGCCAAACGTGCCAGATCATCGGCCGGACCAAAGTTGGCGTCATCGAACGGAAAGTCCAGCACAACCGTCCACGTGCCTGAACGACCTCGAAGACGGTCATCGGTCATTTCACGCACGTTCTCATACAGCAGCTCGATCTCGCGTCGAGTGCCGCGCCAGGTGAACTCGTAGGTGTTGAACAGATCTCCGGTGTCGTCGATCTCCAGTTCCTTGAACAAGGCCTCGCGGATCCGCTTGCGGCGGTTGCCCGGGTTGTCGTTGGCCTCTGCCGCGCGGAGGATGGGTTCGATATCGACACCCGTCACCTGAATGGAGATGATCGGGTTCTGGTCCTCGGTGATCTTGATCTCGCCAATCTCACTGGCCCAGTCACGGCACTTGCGCAACACGTCTTGTGCTTCGCGGCCCGGGATCGGCGAACGGAAAGTACCGTGGTTCAAGGCCGCCAAGCGTTGAGCGCTCAAGGCCTTGAGAGATTCCACCTCAGGAACCAACGCGCCCAGCAGCAGTGTCTTCAACAGGCGGGCGTCGTTGCGCAGGCTCTTGGCAGCAGTCGCCTCTGCCTGGTCCAGCTTGATCGCCTCCCATGTCACGTTGTGCTGCCGCTCCAGCATGGGCAGCAAGCGCTGGTTGTAAAGACGCTTGGCGTTCTCGAAGTGCAGGCGCATGCCTTCGCTGAAGGGCTCATCACCCTCGGCGATGGCGTCGTACAGGTCACCCACGGGAATCAGCTGGCCCAGTTCCAGATCTGCGCGGCGGTCCACCAGCAATTGCAGCATCAGCTTGAGCGCCGTACGCTCCCGCTGCAGCGCAGCCGACACGGCAATTAGGGTCTGCACCAACGCTGGCGAGAACGGGTACACCTTACGGAACATATCTCGGTCGGCAGTGGTGGTCAGCAGCGTGTCCAGCACGTCCTTACGCATCTTCAGCAGATCATCAAAGGTGCTCTGCAGTGTCTGCCGCGCGGCTTCATCTACCGGGCGCAGCACGCGCTTCTCTGCAATGGCAGGCAGGTTGCGGTCTTCCAGGGTAATGCGGTGGAAGCGTGCCTCCCAGTGCTTCAGCACATCGCTGAACTGCACCTGCACCGAACCCGCGAGGTTCTCACCCACCAAGTCGCGAAGATCGCGCTGCCGGGCCACGAAACTGATCAGCGGAATGGGCCGGTCGGCGTTGGTGGCCTCCACCAGCTTCACCAGCTTTGTGCCTTCACGGCTGACAAAATTGACGTCGGCCGCATGGCTGGCCAGCCACAACACCAGTTCGTCGAGGAACAGGATCACCGCATCGTAGCCCAGCGCCTTGGCGTGCCGGCTCATGATACTGAGGCCATCGTCGAGCGATACAAACGATTCGCCGCTGCCCGCTAAAGACCGGTAGGCCGAGAAAAACTGGGTGATCAGATCGCCCACCAGGCGCGAGCGCTCTTCACCATTGGGCGCTTCCAGCATCGCCGCCTCGAAAGCCACGGCATCCCAGCCACTTTCGAACGCCCCCCAGCCGCCATCGCCACCACCACTGGCTCCTTCATTGAGCTTGGCAAAAAATGCTTCATCGCCCATCCGTTCGCGCAGGTCACGCGCATCCTTGAACATCCCCTCGGCCAGGTAAAAGCCGGGCACCGGGGCGTCTGGATGCTTCTTGCGGACGAACTCGGCGTACTGCCCTAGGATGGCCGACTCCATGTCACGCGCCCCGATCATGTGATACGGCACCAACAGGAACTTGCGGCCATCGGTCCAGCTGTGACGGGCCACCACATCAGCCAGCTCGGGCGTTGCCCTGGCCTGGGTGTTGCCTGCAAGCAGCAAGTTCAGCACCGCCATGAAGTGGCTCTTACCGGATCCGAAGCTGCCGTGAAGATAGGCTGCCTTGCTGCCGCCGGTCTCCACCGCCTGCTGGATGAAGCCAAGCGCATTGGCAAAGGCTTCCACCAGCTGCGGCGTGACAACGTAGTCACGCAGAGTCTGCTCGGGCTCGGTGACGCCTTTGGACAGCTGCAACACGAAGTCGCCTTGGTGCACCCGTTCTGGGATGGCGATGAGGTCTTTCAATAGAGTCATGTTTGTTTTATTCCTCAATCCTTGAGGACTCACAGTCTTGGGGCTGTTTGGGTGTTCGTCACGGCAGCAGACGCCATGCTGCGCTATGGAGCGCCTGTTTGAAGGCGTTGAAATTGGGCATGTCGATTGAATCCGTCTCTTGTCAGGAGTCGGCGGGTCAGATCGGCGGCTTTCCACTCACGTTGCTTGTGCCACTTTTCCATCTGCCCGTTGGCGAGATGCCCGACAAAGTCGAAGGCCTGCAGGAACGTGGACTTACCCGCCCCGTTCAGACCCACCAGGCAAATGAACGAACCTAGTCGATGAGGCTCCGGCGGCAGGCGGAAGTCGACCAGCGACTTGAAATTGTCGATGTAGAAGCTCTTGATCATGGTTGGCCCTTTACTTCAGCGGCTTCACACCGCCACGTCGCCCAAAACCAAAACCAAGTCGATACACATCTGGCACTTGAATGCGCTGATCACGCAAGCGCTCAATCAGTCCCAGAGCTTGAAGGTCATCCAGCAAGCCGGTGCTCCCCCGGTTCAAACTTTGTGGAGGAAGCTTGACCCCTAGGCTTGATTGGGCCAACTGCTCCTTCAATTGCTCAATGGTGTGATTCTTGACCCACAGCTGCTCGAAATCATCTGCTGCGCATGGCACGGTTAGCTTGCCGCGCAACGGTTGCATCACAAACTCGATCCATGGATAGTCTTCAGTAGTTACCTCGTTCACGCGAATCTTCGATGCGGCCTGCACACCGACCTGGATGGCGCGGAAATGTAGTGCTGTCTGAGCGTCTGAAGGCGTGTGCTGCGCCGCGTGGCGAATAGCTTCGCTATAGCTGCGAGGGCTGACCTGCCCCAACCCATCCAACAAGTGATTGACGAGCCAGGTGTAAGGCTTGCCCCGTTTGTAGCCGCTCGGTCCAGAGGCCATCGCACTGCCGGCTAAGCGTTCGAAGAGGCGTTCCTGCAGCTTTTCGTCTGAGCGAAGCGCGCGAGGCAAGATCCAAGCGTTGTTTACCAATGTAAAGGCCTGGTCCGTTGCCTCCGTTGTAAGCTGGCGAAACGCGACGCCCCCATGGGGCGCATTGCCCACGCACTGAAACATCAGCGCATACAGGTCAGCGCGCTGCCAGCGCAATTCTGCTTTTCGGGCCAGGAGCTTTGAGGCGTCTGGGAACCCGATAATTTCCTTGTCCTGAAGCATGTCAGGGCGTAGAAATACCTTGAATCGAATGCGACGGGTAGAACGAACATCCAGAGCCAACTGCAGCAGCGCACGAGCCAAGGGACGAATCGTGGTCCATTCGTCGGCCAGTCGGTCCAGTGCATCGAAGAGCACTACCAGTGTCCGACCGTTGGTATCCAGTTGTGCATCCTTTACCCGCAGCAGTTCGTCAAACTCTTCGGGCTGTTCCACGACCCATTTCACGCGCTCCACCCATTTGGCGGACGCGGGAAATGGGGAACCGAAACCAGCGCAGTGGGCCAGCACCGCCCGCCAGATGGCGCGCGCAGAATAAGTCTTGAGCAGGGCTGTCAACACGTCCTGACTGGGAGCCTGCGTAGAAATACTTTGCGCGCCGAACGCCTGCACGGCATCGAAAGAACTGCCCAGACGAACATCAGGATAGGCCGACTCGATGTAGCTCCGGTGTGCGTCTGACGCAAGGTGCTCCCACCAGAAGCTTTTGCCGGAACCTCGAATACCTTCGACGACACTGCTATCGACGTCAAGAGCCTTTGCATGGCTTGGCGGTACAAAGGTAAAAGCTGGGTCACGCATGTCAGCGTTACCAGCTTGATCCACCGTCGGTAGTGACTCTGTTAGCGCCAAGCGCAATTCAGCAGCTTCACTCATTGGTAAGTCCTGGTAACGCATCGATCACTTCCTGAATAAATGGCCCGAACGCCAAGTCGATGTCCGTGTCGTCCACCCCGCCGGCACTGCGCCCAAGCATGGGGTCGAACTCCTGGAAGCGCGCATTCCAGCGCACTCGCATCGGGAAGTGCGGCCCATCCTCGTTGTGCAGATCGAACGAAAAGGCATCCTCCAGCGTGTCGGCATCAGGCTCCAGCTCGTCATAGATCAGGTCGCGAAACACATCCCAGGCGTTCTGCACGAATCGACTGGCCCGCTCGGCCTGATCGCTCTCGGGAAACAGCGCCTGCACCATCACGATGCGCTCGCGCACCTGACGCAAGACCTCTGGCCGCTGGTGCCAGTGATTGAACAACTGCCGGTAGCCTTGCCAGTTCTGCTGCGCATCGGTGGCAAACAACAGGGCGACCGAGGCCAGGCTGCCGATGGCAACGGCGGCCACATCGTGCAGCCCGGCCCGGCTGTCGATGAGAACAATGTCGGGCCGCTCCTGGGCTTCCAGCAAGCGGGTGATCCGCAGCATCCGGTCCGCGAAAGTCTGCGGTCCTTTGGGCGACGGTGTATCTGCGTACACCCGGGCCAACTTGCTCAGGTAAGCGGTTTCGCCCTGGCCCATCGCGGCGGCGATATGAATGGAGCCCGGCGTCTGGTCGGCCAGCGGGCTGAGCGACACCATGTCTCTCAGCACCTCATCGCCTTGCCCCACCGCATCTTCGACGAACCAGTCCACCAGTCCGTAGGTGGCGACCCGATCCTGGGGTAGCAACAGGCCCGACAGGCCGGGCGACTCCAGGTCGAAGTCGATCAGCAAGACACGCTGGCCATCACGTGCTAGCCGATAGGCCAGCATCGCCAGGGCCGTCGATCGGCCGACACCGCCTTTCAAGCCGTAGAACACCACACGCGGCGGATGGCCGTCTTCGTCGAAGCGGCTGGTGCGCAGCCAGTCCTGGCCAGTAATCTGGCGGTCCAGCAACTGGATCTCGACGGCGCCGAGTGGCTTGCCATCTTCATTGACCCCCAAGTTAACCAAGGTACGGTGCCAGTCCGAGCTGCCAAACACTGCCTGCGGATCGGAAAAACTGTCGTGGGACAATACTTCTGAATTGGTCGCATAGGGCCCCAGCGCTGCTTGCGCCTTCTGCAACTTCTCCAGAGCCGCCGCGGGATAGTCGGCCAGCGGGCAGTCCAGTGCGAACCGGAGCCGTCCGTAGACATCTCGGATCACACGAGCCTTTGGCTTGACCGGCAAGGCATCGTCTTGCAGCGACAAAGCGGCCAGCCGCAGGGCATCATTGAAATGAATGCTTGCCATCACAGCACTCCGTCTTGTTTCGCTTGGTCGAGCATCGTGGATACCTCTTGGGCTGCACTTCGCCAATAGGGAACCGAGGCCAGGGGTAATGCGCCATCGTGCCAGTATCGATGGTCAACTGACCAATCGTGGAAGCGGTTCAGACCGGGCATGGTTGCCAGGTATCGCGTGGCCTGAGGACCATCCGGAATCAGTTGCCCGTGGGTTGCAATGCGGCTGGTCAGGTTTGGCATGTGCTGACGCAAGGGGTGCGGTTTGCCTGGCTTGGTCGGGTGTTCTCCCGGAATTCCTCCATCGGTAGAACTTGGCCTAACACCGCAGGCCAGTAGCAGCGCCTTCAAGCCACATTCGGCGACAAAGCCGTAAAGTTGTCCGGCGTTGGCCAAACGCCCCTGGTTGAACAGGGTTTCAGCGTCTAACCAATGACGACGCGCCGCAGGCTCGTACGCGACAGGTGCAGGAGTCACTGTAGGTGCTGCACTCATACCTTCTTCTTCCTTCCCCGTTTTGCTGCCGTCGCTGCCGGCTTCCACGCCCGCAGATCATCCAGCGTAAAGCCCAAAGCCCGCGCTTCGTCAGTGACGAAGCTGCGGTAGTAGTCACCCATGCGCTCGCCGAACACCGGGTCGAGTTCGTTATGCCACTGTTCCAGCCAGGGAACCAGCTCCAGCAGGCTGGCCAGCAGGGGTTGCAGGCGGGCGGGCTCCCAGCCTTCACTGTCTTTCATGTCCATGTAGTAGCCGGCCAGGGAAGTGGCGTGTTGCAGGTGGTTCCAGCCGGCCCAGGCGATCACCAGGCTGCCGTCCGAGCCGCGTTCGCAGCCAGGGTAGCTGACCCAGCGTTCCTTGGGCACGTCCAGGCCGCCGCGCAGGCGCCACAGGTCGGACTTCAGGAAATCCTTGCTCTGGTACTTGGGTGGCACGGGAATCTTGCCGACATCCTCCCCGGCGTCTTCGCGGCGCTGCAGGGCCCAGGTGTCCTGCCACTGGGCGCGCTTGCGTAGGCCGGTGTCGGTGTAGCGCTGCACGGGCAGGGCGGGCACGGCCTCAAGGGCCACCAGCTCGGCCACTAGCTGCGGCAGGTCGAAATCGCTGTGCCCGGCGTAGAGCGCGGCGATCTGCATGAACTCGGCATCGTGCGACAGCGCCTCGGCCAGTCGGCTGGTGCTGGTGAGCTGGGGTGGCTGGTCGGCACTGGCAGGCCACAGGGCTGGGGCTTCCAGGCGGGCCAGCAGCCAGTCGCGCAGGGCGGCGCGTTCCAAGTCTTCCCAAAGAGGCGAGTTCCAGCGGCGTTTGAACTCCGGGCGTTCGATCAGACCGATGGACTTGTCGACTTCGATCAGCTCGATGCGGCGTGCCACCACGCGGCGGTAAGCCTCGGGCCAGTGGGTGGGGATTTCTGTGATGGGCGTGGAGCCGTGGCGTTCGAACCAGGTGGTCTGCTCCTTGCCGGCTACCACGCGGCGGGCCAGCACGATTTCGAAGGCGCGCTCGCCCAGCGCGACTTCCACCGGGGCTTGAAACTCCACTTCTTCGGTGCTTACGCCAACCGGCAGCAGGCCATAGAGCTGGTAGCAGCGCCAGTCCAGCTCTTCCTGGCTGCCAATCATGAGTCGGCGCAATTGAGCCGCTTGGTCGCGGGCGGTGTCGAGGCTGGTGCGAGTGGGGAGCGGATCAGTTGCGAGAACTGCGACCGGCAGCAGTGCGGTGAGCTGACTGGATTGCGCATCTAGATGCTTGGCAATGGCGAGCGGTCGGCCTGTGCTCAGGGGGAACTCCGCTACCTTGGTTGAGTTCAGCGCATAAAAGTCTTCGAACGGCGATGTACGTTGTCTCGCTCCATGTTGATCAACGGTGCTGCCCTTGTTGTGACACACCTGCTTCAACCAAAAACACGCCACCGACGAATTCAGCAGCCCGAGCAGCCCCAGGTGCTCGTCTTCGCTGCTGCCAGCGGGCAGCTTGATGACCGGCGCGGTACGGTTGAAGACCTTACCCTGTTGGTCAAACACGAAGTGGTTATGCGTTGCAATCTCACTGAAGGCAAGCAGGTGTTCAGCTCGGGCGCGGTCCTTTGGGAACTGGTGATAGTCCCACCATGGCCGGCCTGCCTCGCGATATGTTTTGCCGCCAAACACTGACCTCGCCCACAAGGTGGTGCGGCAGGGCCACATCCACCGCAACGATGAGTCCGCAGGAATGGCACTCCACTGAATGATTTCATCGTCATAGGGAAACAGGATTGACTCCTCTATTGCCAAGGACCAATCGCGAGTTCCGTCGCCGCGTACACAAGGTCTTGTGTACTCACCACAACCCATCCGCTCAAAAAAGGCTATGGGTTGAACAAAGAAATCGTCAGCGTGGGTGTCTTGGAAGAATCCCATTGACTCTGCAATGTCTCCGAGCTTCTTGGTTAAGAGCTCTTCGAGAGACTCCTTTAAATCAGCAGCACCACCGCCCCCAATACTCCAAGGATGCTTGGTGAAAACGATTCGTGGCGTGTCTGCCACGCTGACGAAATCGCTCTCGCTGCCGGCCTGGTCGATCTGCCCGACGATGGCGCTCCATACCAGCCCGTGCGCCGGATCGTCCGGCGTGCTGGGTTCGCCCTTGATGCCCATCACGGTGCGCACGCCCTCATCAATCGGCGGGCGGTGGCGGCCGAACAGGATGACGGTAGGCGTGCCGTGGCCGGGGATGTAAGCGCCGGAGGTGTCCACCACATGGGTCAGGTCCAGCCGGGGAAGCACCTGCTCGATCAGTTTGCTGCCGAACTCGCGCTTCATGAAGCTGTTGGCGGTGATCAGCCCCACGTAGCCGGCGCTGCGCCCCTCGGCCGCCGTCACGGCCAGCTCGAAAAAACGCTCGGTGAAGGGGGCGCCCAATGAATACTGGCGATGGCAGCTGGCGTACTTCTTCCGGTAGGCCGCATTGAGTGCCGCATCCTTGACCACGATGTAGGGCGGGTTGCCCACCACCGCGTGATACTGGCGGCCCAGGATGTGCTGCACCCCGCTCAGGTCTTCACTGGCGTAGGCGTGGGCCAGGCCGGTGTCGGCGTGGGCCTCCGCTGCGTCAAACAACTCCTGGCTCTGGCTCAGGCCAAAGCGCGTGCCGTGCAACAGGCTGTCACCGATGGCCACCGAGACCTTGAAGTCGTGGGCGTTGGTCAGGCGCTCCACGCCCGAGGCCTGTAGGGCGGCCACGAACAGGCGAAAGCGCGAAATGGCGACCGCGAAGGGGTTGAGGTCCACGCCGGCCACGGCGTCCAGCGCCTTTTGCGCGATGTCCACCGGGTTGCGACCAGGCTCGTTGCGCTGCCATTCGGCTAGCAGGCGCTGGAAACCGCCCAGCAGAAAGTGCCCCGAGCCGCAGGTGGGGTCGATCAGGCGCACTTCGCGAAAGCCGAACTCGCGGATGGCCGGGGTGAGGGTGCGGTCGAGAATGAACTCTTCGACAAACTCGGGCGTTTGCAGCAGCGCGTAGCGCTTGCGGGTGGCCTCGGACAAATCTTGGTACAGATCGCCCAGAAAGCGGGTGTTCCAGGCGGGGTCGGTGAAGTCGTGGGCCAGCGCACCGGTGTTCGGGTTCACCTGCTGCCAGAACTGGCGCAGGGCCATGGCAGCGTCACCGCTCAGCCCCAAGCGAAAAGCCGGATTGTGGCTTTCGTCGAAGAAGGTGTGCAGGCCGGGCAAGGTGCCGGCTTCGCGGAAGGCGGCGAGCAGGTAGTCCCGGTCGTTCTCCAGTGGGTGGGCCTGGAAGTAGGCATCGTGCCGATCGCGCACCAGGGCCAGCCGGCCCGATTCTGGCGTGCCGCCCAGCCACGGGCGGGCTACCAACTGGTTGTCTTCGATGAAACGCAGGAACACGCAGCTCAGCAGCCAGTGCACCCCAGCCTGGGTGATGACCTGGTCGGCCCAGGTCAGATAAGTTTCAGCGCAGCGGTTGGCATCGCGGGCGGCCTGCCACTCGGCCTGCAGGCTCGTATTGAGCTCGGGGACTTCTTCGATGCGCTGCCGCAGGTCGTCTTCCAGGCGTTTGAGCAGTTTGGTCAGATCGGCGAGCAATTGGGGGGCGTTGATCACTGGATGTGCTTTCCGGAGGCGTCGGACAAAGTAGCTTGGCTGGCCCGGTGTTTGTTTTCCACCCAGGCCTGGGGCAGCGCCAGGGCGCGAGTATTGTTGATGTTGTTAACCAGAGGTACTGCCACGCCGTCGATGACGGGCAAGCCTTGGTGGCTGGTGGGCAACAACATCCAGGCGCTGGGAGTATGGCCGGGGCGGCCGGCGTGTTCTTCCAGTTCGGTAACCAGGTGCATGAGCCCATAGCGGGCCAGCAGCCCCGCGCACACCAGCAGGATGGGCGACGGACTGTTCAGCAACGCGGCTCGTATGGCGGGCACCGCCCGCTGCACCAGGCGCTGCAGGTTGATCCAGTTGCGGCTGCCGCGATCGGCGGCGTCGGCCTCGAGCACGACCTTCCAGTCGATCCTCATGGCCTGTGCTTGCTCGCGTAGCGTAGCCAGTAGCAGCGCGTCGAGATTGAGCCGTTGCACGGCGCTTGGCAGGGCTGTGGGGTGGCCAAAACGGCGGATCAACTCGGCTTCTGCGCGGCGGGCAATGCGTGGAGGCACCGTCAGAACCAGCAGCCCCCCTTGATCCAGCGAGCGCACCAGGCGCTCTTCAACCACGGCAGCCTGCGCTGCATCGCTATCACCCGCAACGTGGGGCGTCAGGAGCGTGGCTTGACGTGAAAAGTGGGTGGTCGTGCCTGCAGTTTGTCCACGGCCCAGGGTGGCCAGACGGTAGGCACCGCGACCATCGGCTGCTGTGATGTCCCAGCTGAGCGGCGCACCGGCCTCTTCGAGCAGGCGATCCAGGCCGGGCCGGCCAGGTAGCGCCGATGCTTCGGGGTAGCGACCGCGTACGCGATCCTGGATGTCCTTGGCTCGCAGCTCCGAAGCCCCGACCAATGCACCCAGGGACTGGCGCAGCGCCTGGATGGGCGCCATGCCGCGCATGTACATCTCTTGCCTGCTGGACACCGCAGCCTTGCGTGATGCCGAGGCGGCAAGGCGCAGCAGACGGGTGGGCGGAATGGGGGCTGGTGCGGTGCCACCCAGCTGATCGGGCCTTGGCAGGGGTACCCCCTCCAGCATCTCCAGCACGCGGGCCGGTGGCAGCAAGGGGTCGGCCAAGGCGCAGGCATCCGCGGCTGCGCCCAGTTGGCGTGCGTAGTCTGCCCACGGCCCAGCGCTGGCGATCAGCATGTGGGGTTGGTGGTCGTAGGCTTCAAAGCGCGGCTGGTCGAGATGGGCTTCGGCTTCGACGGCGCCACGCAGCACTGCGGTGGCCTGGCGCAGGCGTTCTGCATCATCCTGTGAGGCGCAGCCGCGCAGGGCCAACAGGGCCAACGCACCTTCTCTCGCGCTCATAACGTTGCCCTGACTGCTCACGAGGGTGTCGAGCTGGTGACGTAGCTCGGTGAAGGCCGGGTTCTTGAGCCAGCGCTCGCGGGCCTTAATTAGCGTGGCGGTGAGGGTCGCACGATCCACCTCACCCGCCTGCGCAGCATCACCGAGGCTGGGCCATGCGCCGGCCGGCACAGCATCGTCCAGCCCCAGGTAGTGCGCCAGAGCCGCTTCTTCTGGCCGGTCGTCACCAGCAGGCCGGCGCGGCAGCAACTGGGCGGCAAGCTCATTGATGCTGACGGCTCCCTCGATGTCTTCGTCGGCATCGTGTGCAAGGCTGCGGCCCTGGGTCAGGTCGGGCCGCAGGCGGGCCAGTTCTTTGGCGGTGAGCCGGATTTCCTTACGGATCTTGTCACCCACGCCCTTGAGATAGCGGAAGCGAACGCGGTCTACCGCCAGGAGCTCGCGGGCGTTGTGCACACCCATGCGCTCCAGCACGTCCTGGGCTTCGAGGCTATAGCCAAGTTCGGCCATAGTGGTCTGCGGAGTGGCCGTGGGGGCGATAGCGGCCAGGCCGCTGGCCGGCGCAGCATCGCTGGGGTGCAGCGTACGACGGCCGTTGAAGATAGCCCGCCAGTCGCGGAGCATGTCTTCAGCGTTGTCAAAGCGCTCGCGGTAATCGCGCTTCAGCGCTTTCTCGAAAAAGCGCGCAAAACCTTCGCGCGTGACAGGGTCAAAGACATCGCGCTCAATGGTGGCTTCGACGTCGAGCATGGCCGGCGAGGTCTGCCCGTCGCCCCACACTGGCGGCTGGCCAACGGCCATCTCATAGAGTGTGACAGCCAGGGCAAAACGCTCGGCATACAGATCCCAGCGTGGGGGTTTGCGCAGCGACAGGAAGGGGTCCAGGTAGGGATGGGTGCCGGCCGTGATGTTGTCGGCCGGGGTGCGGCACAGGGAGAAGTCGAACAGTACCAACTGCAGCTTTTTGCCGCGGCTCTCGGCGATGCCGATGTTGTCGGGCTTGATGTCGCGGTGGGCCACGCCCTCGGATTCGAGGTGGTTGACGGCCTCGATCAACTCTTCACCGAAGCGTTGCAGCATGTCCAGTGAGAGGCGGCCTTCTTCCTTGAGCTTTTCGGCCAAGGTCTTCGCGCCTGCGCTCTTGAGCAGCAGTGCGGTGCGCCCGGAAACCATGAGCGTTTCACGGTGGGCAACAATGTTTTGGTGATGCAGGCGGGCCAGCACCTCGCCTTCGGCGAACAGGCGGTCGTTGTGCGCGATGTCGCAAGCCACTTTGAGGATAGCTTCATCTTCATTGCCATCGCGATGAACGAGCAAGGCATCGCTAGAGGAACCGCGTCCCATGCGTTTGACGACCGTGAAGCCCCCCTCCAGGCGGTCGCCGGTACTCGCAATGCTGGGATCAACGGTGACCTCGGGGTCTGGCGTGGTCAGCTCGTCTTCGACCAGATCAAGGTCATCGAGAAAGCCCTGGACCGTGTCGTAGCGCGCGAGCAGGTCAGGAGCCGTGGCGAACTGGATCAACTCCTGCTGCCGGGCGCCACAGCCGTCCATGGTGTCGGACAGGCGCAAGCCCTGACCCACGCGCAACTTCTCCGACAGTTCCAGCGTGGACTCAGCCGGGGGCTGCCCCGTGAAGATGTAGTAGGCGATGCAGCCAAGCGAGAATACGTCGAGGCTGGCGCCTTGTGCGGGGTCAGCCCGGGTAGTTTCGGGTGCCAGGTACAGCAGACCGAGGTCTTCAACGTAGTCCTCGACGTGGCGCGTCCCGGTTGTGTGGTGCACGGTATTGGGCGCAGCAGAGCCCCCCACATTGCGCGAGGCTGTCTGCCAGTTCATCAGGCGCAGGTGCATCGAGCTGGCATCCAGACCGTACACAATGATGCTTTGCGGCCCCAATGCGCGGTGATACAAGCGCTTGGCGTGGGCATACTTCAGCGTTTCGGCAATGTCGCGCACCATCTGGAGGCGCTGGGTAACGGTGAGCGTCTTGCCCCTCTCGCGCAGCAGGTGGTCCAGCCGAACGGCTTTGGGGTCGTGATCGAAGATCAGCGCCGGGCCAAGCTCGGTCTCTTTCAAATCGTTGACACGGAGGATGCCTGGGTGATCAATGCCTTCGAGCACCTCAAACTCTCGGCGCGCCTGACGAAGTCGGGCAGCACGGACCTCTGGCGATGACGCAGAGGCCACGGTAAAGATGCGCACACGGCGCTGGATGCTGTCCACGCTGACGTGGCTGGCCTCCCAGTCCTGAAAGCCATCACCTTCAGCGACGAGTTTGGTCAGTTTGTAGTCGCCGACCTGCCGATGCTTGTTAGACGGGCGTATGCCGGCCTCAATCAATGCCCTGCCGATCGCGCGTGTCTGGGCGATATCCACCGGCGTGGTTGTGCGGGAGGTGATGCCATTGCTAAGGGCACCAACGATACCTGGATCGTTCAGCGTACCTGGGCGGCCATGTTGAAAAGTGGCGCTCTTGGCCAAGCCCTCCAACTGACAGGCCAAGCTTGAAGATGAGAGGAAAATGGCCGGTTCAACGAAGGGGAGACGGATTTTCGCTTTTTTGATCGCCGGCTGGTGCCGCAACAAGCTGGCCAAGCGCTTGGACTTGCGGTTCGCGAGAATAAGCGGATTGTCATAGGTGAAGGTCCGACCGTCTGTGGTCCACGTCCAGCTATGTACGTCCCCGCGCAACACGCCAGGGCGACTCTTGATTTCAACCAGGAACAGACCTGCGGGCGAGAGCACCAGGGCGTCGACCTCGTTGACCTTGCCCTCATCGTCGATAAATTCGAAGTTTGTCCAGGCGTGCCAAGGATCGCGGTCGGGCAAGTGAGCCCGCAGCCATTCGAGGGCCTCGCGTTCCCAAGCAAAGTTGGATTCGGCTATGACGTGCCAACGGGATGCACTGAGCGTCACAATGCGCTCCTGTCGGTGTCAGGCACATGCTCGAAGAGTTCACCGACCGAGCAGCGGAACAAATTGCAGAGGGCGTCGATGGCCGCCACATCCAGGCGCGTCACAGTCTCCTTATATAAGGCGCTGACGGTGCTGCGATTCAAGCCTGTAAGGCGAGAAACATCAGAAATACGGAGCTTGTCGCGCCCCATGAGGGTCGACAGGTGACAGCGAATCATGGCGGGTCCAGGATTGCGGGGTGTTGCGCAGGATAGCAAGGCGCTACACTGCGCACAACCCCGGGCGGCATCCATCTGGAAGCCATCGTGACTGCTGAGTCAAGGGGCTCACAAACGCAGGCTCTCCGCCTTCGTGTCGTCGTGCACCTCCTTCTTGCTAAGCGTTTGTGGTTGGGCATCACCATCGGGTGCGTGATCACCGATAACGGCTCGGCCTTCAGGATCGCCTTCAGCACCCTGGGCATCCGCCAGAAATTTACTCGAGCTTATCGCCCTCATCACGAGATCGGCTGCCACCCCCAAGCTCTCGGCTACCGGGTGACGGAAACAGCGTCTTGACTCTTCATGGTCGGCTCTACTGCTGGCAGCCGCTCCCGGTGAAGTGGTTTTTCGGCCGTGCCCGCCGGAATCTCAACATAAGCTGCAAAAATCTCAACATAAGCTGCGAACGAAAAAAAAAATACAAATCGCCACACTTGAAATGCGCCACACCCGACCCTATTATTAGCACTCGTCGGCGGTGAGTGCTAACAGCCTTCCGCCACCCCGATGCCAGTACCCGATTGCTGGCCAAGTTTTTTTCTGGCGGGCTCCGGCCCGGATTGAACCAAGCAGGAGATCTCTACATGAAAATCCGTCCCTTGCATGATCGCGTGATCGTCAAGCGTGTTGAAGCTGAGCGCACCACCTCCAGCGGCATCGTCATCCCCGACTCCGCCGGCGAGAAGCCCGATCAGGGCGAAGT